>JBBTYY010000026.1:0-5808 GCA_038061615.1 Patescibacteria group bacterium
GGCAGGTCTGTAAAAAAACAATTGAGATTGTCACTTCATCTTTGGGCATTTTTTTACCGGCTCTTACATAAAATGGTACATTTGAAAACCTCTCGGTATCTAAGAAAAATTTCATGGCAATAAATGTTTCCGTATCTGAATTTAGCAATACATCTTTTTCGCTTCTATAACCGTCGTATTGACCTCTCACAACAGACGATGGAACTTCTGAGGGCTTAATACATCTGATTGCTTTAATTGCATTTGCTCTTGCATCCCGAAGATCCTCCTTGGTAAAACTTCTAGGCTGCTCCATTCCAACTGCGGCAATAAGCTGCATTAGATGATTTTGCCCTGCATCCCGCAGAATCCCTAATCCATCGAAGAAATTTCCCCGTCCTTCCATTCCCTTTTTCTCTGCCCAGGTTATTTGAACATGATCAATATAATTTTTATTCCAGACAGGCTCAAAGATTCCATTGGCAAAACGAAATGTCATTATATTCTGAACTGTTTCTTTTCCTAGATAATGATCGACTCTAAAAATTTGTTTTTCCTCAAAAATCTGAGCCAATTTCCCATCAAGGCTTATTGCTGTTTCAAGATCTTTTCCAAAAGGTTTTTCTATAATTATTCTTGTCCATTTGTTGCTCTTTTGC
The DNA here is from genome assembly GCA_038061615.1 of Patescibacteria group bacterium. Lineage (GTDB taxonomy): Bacteria > Patescibacteriota > Microgenomatia > Levybacterales > UBA12049 > 2-01-FULL-38-21. Next base: position 639 of record JBBTYY010000026.1, read on the forward strand.
CCGCAGCCCTCCGAAAGCTTAGTTGAAGAAAGAAAATTCAGAATGGTTTCATAGTTTTGCGGAGGAGTCGCAAGATAAAAAAATCGGGTTATGCATGCCACCATTTTTTCATCAAAATCGTTTAGCTTTTCGGTAAGCTCAAGATAGCCTTTTTCCTGCGTGAAATCCCCGTTTTGATAATAAAGATGTTTTGAAAAATCCGACCATTCAGGCTTTTGTGAAAGTTCCCCAAAGTGATCTCTGAATTCATCGTCTGAGTAATCTCGTCTTGAAAAACCAATAATAAAAAAAACGTCTGGAAGTTTTTTCTGCTTAAAAAGGGCAAAAAGCGCCGGGACCAATTTATTCTGCGCAAGATCACCCGTTGCGCCGAAAATAACCATCACGAAAGGAGAGTTCATATAGCTCGGATGTCATTCTGAGGCTTTAGGGTTGTCATTCTGAACGAATGTGAAGAATCTATAGATCCTTCGTTTTACTCAGGATGACATTTTCGCTCCACTCAGGATGACAAGCTTAATTTATTTTATACCTTTTGATCTGTAATTAAAAGAGTTTTTTGGGAAATTTCGGGAGTTTTGAAAAATCTTGCCGGAACCTCTGCTATTGAGCCCTTTGAAAATAAAAGTTTAAGCGCTTCTCTTTTTTCTTCTCCAAAAACTAAAACCATCAATAAGTCCATTTTTGACAGTGCATTAAGGGTCAAAGTAATTCTCTTCTTAAATTCCCCCGGAAAATTGTCAATCTCTGCCGCAAACTTTTCACTTTTGAATTTTCCCGCCTCAGCGGGATCCCGCATTTGCGGTGATAACTTTTCACTTCGCGGGGGAATCCCCGCGACGTGTCCATCTGCTCCAATCCCCAAAATTGCAACCCTTTTTTGAAACTTTTTGAACAGACCCTGAATCACTTCATCATAATCTCTTGCAATGTCCGAGGCTACACCCTTGGGGTGGAATCGTAATATTGAATAAAATGGAATCTTCTTTTCTTCAAGATACGATAAAAAACCTGTTTCTCTTATCATCTTTTCATTGCTGTTCTGATGAAAAGGTAAGCCAAACCTTTCATCCACCATTGCAACCGCCCCAACCTTGAGCTTTCTTTCCTTTGTTAAAATTTGATAAAGGTGCTTTGGTGTGGATCCACCGGATAAAAAAAGAGCCGTTCTTTCATCAATAATTTTATATATCTCCCTTTTTGCAAGCTCAACCCCTGGGGTCGAGCCGTGAACTTTAAGTATTGAGATCCCATCTTTAATTTTGACTTTTGAGATGTATTCTTGCATTTTGAGTTTTGACTTTTGAGTTTATAAGTTATTGTTTTGGGAGAATTGGCTGGCCCGAGATAAAACGGATAATATCGCTTAATGTTATTACTGCAATTAAGGCCAAGAGAAGCGCCATTCCTATGGCATGTGCATAGCCTTCAAATTTTTGCGGAACTTTCCTGCCGGTGATACCTTCTATAAGAATAAAGAACAATCTTCCCCCATCAAGTGCCGGAATCGGCAAAATATTCAAAATTGCAAGATTCAAAGACAAAAGCGAAACAAAAGATAAAACCGCCAAAGGACCGATTGCAACAAACTGTCCGGTTAATTGCGCAATTCCAACCGGGCCCGCGACTCCTTTTGGAACCTGCGCATGAAGAATTAATTGGGAAACAACTCCTATAAGGCCCGACAGAATAAGCCAGGAGTATTTAAGAGCTTCTAAAATTCCTACGAATGGCGCCTGATATAGCGGGTATTTTTTTGTAATAACGTCTGATGAGATTCCTACTCCGATAGGTCCTTGACTGGAAGGGTAAGTTTTTCGCGGAACCAGATCTATATTTTTTTCTATCTTATTTTTTTGGAGAATTGTAAGCTTTAGCTTCTCTCCTAAATGTTGTTTTGTTGTAGAAACTAATTGAGAGGGACTTGTAATTTTTTCACCATTGATACTAACGATTTGGTCACCTGTTTTAAGTCCTGATCTTTGAGCAGGAGAATCTTTTACAATCTCTGTTATAAAAACTTTATTCCCTGGAGCTTGTACTCCCGATATCCCAAAAAAATAAGTGAGTATCAAAACACTCAGCAGAAAATTCATTACGACTCCGGCCACTACAACCAGGGCTCTCTGCCAAACAGGCCGAGCAAAAAACGCCCTAGATAAGTCCTTCGTCTTTGGTCTTTGGTCTTTAGTCTGAACTTTTCCGCCTCCGGCGGCGTCTTCTCCATACAGTTTTACAAATCCGCCAATCGGCAACCAGTTTATAGAGTAAACTGTTTCTCCTTTTTTGATACCGAAAGCTCTGGGAGGTAAGCCAAATCCAAATTCTTCAACTTTTATCCCAAATTTTTTTGCAACAAAAAAATGCCCAGCCTCGTGTATAAGTACTAGAATTGTAAGTATTAGCAAAAAAACAATTATTGTTACCAGCATATAGGTTATTGCCTATGGCTTATGGTTCGCATTTAACCATTTCCTAAAAGATTGGATCCTTTTAACCAAAACTTCTGCTTCGTTGTATAATTCTGTCCTTTTGTTTTCAGGAATATAATTTTGAGATCTGGCAATATGCAAATGTGAAACGGTTTCATAAATGGATTTAATTGATATGTTCAGATAATTACTAAAATCTCTTTTAGAAGAACTACCTGATCCTTCTGCTATGTTTGCTGAAATTGAACTTGCTGATCTTCTTAATTGATCTTTGAGTCCAAATAATTCGTCTCTGGGAAAATTTTTAGTCAAGGAATAAATTTTATTAACATAATTGATTGCATCATTCCAAATATCTAACTTCTCAAACCGAAATCCCATAAACTATAAACTATCTGCCATACGCTATGTGCTATATCGCCAATAACTCTTCTTCTTTCTTCTTCCCCATTCCCTCTACTTCCTCTATCAATTCATCTGTCAGTTTTTGAACATCTTTTTCCATTCTTCCCGCTTCATCTTCCGATATCGACTTATCGTTTTGCCCCTTTTTAATATCACTCATTGCCTCGTGTCTTACTTGCCTTACCATAATTCTTCCGTTTTCAAGTTTTTGTTTCATTAGATGAATTAGCTCTTGCCGTCTCTCCTCCGACAATCTTGGAATAGGAATTCTTATAAGCTGCCCGTCGATTACGGGATTCAAGCCAACATTTGCCTGCGCAATTCCTTTTTGAATTTCCCCGATTATCGAATTATCAAATGGCGTAACAACAAGTGTTTGGGGGTCGGAGGAGCCGATTGTGGCAAGCTCCATCACTCTAAGTCTTTGAGTTCCTCCATATGCATTTATAACTATATTTTCTACAAGAGAAGGGGCTGCCCGTCCGGTTCGGACAGTTGAAAGATCCGTTCTTAAAACATCAAGGATCTTGTTCATCTTCTGTTGCGTTTCACTTAACAAATTCGAATCCATGCTAACGTTTACTCCTAATTTTTTCGAATATATTTTGAATTTAAAATTCTTTTATATGTTAACCTATCTGATCTAAAATTTGCAAGTATTCCAAGTTGGATATTTTTTGAAGTTAAGTATGCGAGGACTTGCTTAAAGTCTTTTGGTTTTAAATTTTCAACAGTTTTAACTTCCAAAATTATCTTCTCTTCAATTAAAAAATCTAAAAAATATTTCCCAATTTTTACCTTGTTAAACATCAAATCAACAAGAATCTCTTTTTTGTATCTGATTTCTTGCTCTTTCAGCCCTTCCTCTATTGCTCTCTGATAATATTTCTCTTGATATCTATTTCCCAATTGATTATGGACTAAAAAAAGGATACCCATTATCTTATAGGAGAGTTCCCTTTCAACAATTTCGGGCATAATTGCATTATTCGGATTTATTCGGACTAACCATTCGAGTCTAATTCGTATCTGGTGAATCTTTTCACCAGAATGTTTTCTCCCAACTTTGCGATGGCTTGTTTTATAAGATTCTCGATGGTTAAGGATGGATCTCTTATATATTCTTGTTTCAAAAGAGCATCAGCATCCGAAGGTTTCATTGCTGCAACCTGCATCGCAATTTCATGAGCTAAATTTTTAAACTCGTTTGTTCGCGCAACAAAATCCGTTTCGCATAATAGCTCAACCATTGTTCCTACTTTTCCATTTTGATGAATGTAGCTTTCTATAATTCCCTGCGCGGTTTTTCTATCGGCTTTCTTTTCTGCTTTTTCTATGCCGTGTTTTTTAATCCACTCAAGAGCTTTTTTATAATCGTTATTCGTCTCTTCCAGAGCTTTTCTTAAATCCGCAATAGAGAAAGACGTTTCATTTCGAAGTTTCTTTAGAAGAGGCAGTTTTGCTTTTACCATCTTTTATTTACCCGCCGGAGCCTTGGCGTAGGCGGGCCCCCTTTTTTTAGATATCTTTTTCTTTGGCTTAATTGAAGACTCAGGCTTTTTTTCCTTAACTACAGAGGGTTTTTCTTCCTTTTTCAAAGCTTCTTTGTCTTGTTTTTCTGCCGATTCTCTCGCTTTATTTTTTCCTTCTATCCAAGCATCTATGATATAACTTGTTATAAGTTTTATCGAGCCGGTCGCATCATCATTTGCCGGAATCGGATAATCAATAATCTGCGGATTTGCATTGGTATCGACGACTGCAACGGTTGTAACGCCCATTTTCCCCGCTTCATCAATTGCCAAGGTTTCAAGATGAGAGTCTATTACAAACACTGCATCCGGAATTTTTTTAAGATCTGCGATTCCTCCGTATAGCCTCTGCAGCTTTTGTCTTTCTTTCTCCCAAATCCCCACCTCTTTCTTAGTATATTTTGCCTTTTCCTCGTCGTTTGCCAAACGCTCTGTCAATTCTCCAAGTTTTTTAAAATTTTTTGAAACTTCAGAAAAATTAGTAAGAGTTCCTCCGACCCATCTTTGGGTGACAAAAAAAATCTCGTTCTCTGTTTTACCGGAAGACACTTGCTGCTTTGCTCTTTTAATTTCTTCCTCTACGATTCCCTGCGCTTGTCTCTTGGTTCCCACAACAATCAAGCTGCCGTTTTTTTGAGCCAAGCTGAAAATGAATTTTCCAGCTTCTTCAAGCCCTGCTTTGGTTTTTTCCAAATCAATAATATGAATATTGTCTCGGGCTTCGAAAATGTAGTCCCGGGCTTTTGGGTTTCCGCGAGTTACCTGATGTCCAAAATGGCATCCTGCCTCAAGAAGTTCTTC
>JBBTYY010000027.1:0-1918 GCA_038061615.1 Patescibacteria group bacterium
CTTTTCCTCTTTAGAATTTTTTGGGAATTTTGATTTATTTTCATTCAAAATTTTCAAAGACTGCGTAAAACTGTCTCTTGCAAGATTTTTATTTAAATCTAAAAGGCTTTGGCCCTCGTCATATTTTTTTTGAGCTTGAGGATAGATTTCCCTAAAGGCAGCTTCTATTTTTGCATTATTCTGCGCGGAAATTGCAAGAAAAACAGCAAGAATTAATACTAATACCACAACTGCGGCAATAGTTAAAAACATCTTTCTTGAGTGTTCTAAGCTTTTTAACTTGGGGAATTTAAGCTTATAGGCAAGGGGATAAAAATAATTTGTAAAACTCTTTGAATCTCTTGGTTGGGAGGCAGTGTCGATCTGCTGTTGAGAGCTTTGCGCATCGGGTAAAATCTGACTCTCTTCTTTTTCCTTAAGTTCGATTAAAATTGCCGCTGCTCCTCCATTTTCTTGTTTGTGAATGATTGGAGCCAGGGCTTCGGCTATATCGCCTGGCGGCTGATGATCTAAGGCCGAGATTAAAATATTTGTAGAAATTATATCTTTAAACTGCTTGGTCTGAAGAATTACTAAGTCTCCGCCTTTTAAAATTCCCGATGAAGCTTTTAGCTCATTTTTATCCGATTCTAAAATAATTCCAAATTCTTCACCCCTTTTTAAAGCAACTTTTCCCTCTCCCTGAATAAAAACATACAAAACATGATCGACAATTGAGCCTATGATAAAGGAACAGCCTACGCTTTCCGGAATTTTTTTAATTGTTGTCTGTACAGATTTTTTAATAGATTCTAAATCTTTTACTTCCAGTGTAAAAAATTCCTGCTCTAGGGTTTCTAAGAGTTCTTTCCCAAGTATATTTAAATAATCTTTTTCGGGCACTTCTTCAATTTCTTTTTCCAATGATAAAACAGCAAAGAGTTTGCCTGCATTATAAGCTTGAGACCAAGAGGACTGCGATGGGGTGGAGACAATTTTTGCAACAGAGATATTTATATCTTCCGGCATAGCTAGTTATAGTATAACAAGTGCTGTCAAAAAAAGCGAAATAGAAAGGATTGAATGTATTGCAGATGTAACAAGAAGTATCTGAGAAGATGATGGGACATATATGATTTTATTCATGGCTCTGACCTGGTTGATAATAACAAAAGAAAAAATGGTATACATAGAAATTAATAATAATATAATTATTTTCACCCAGATGCTTATATTTAAAAATAAATTTAAAATATTAAAATTATCCACTTCCTTCTCCTTTTCCAATTGAATCTGCGATAATGTGCGCAGCATCAGACGGATTTGGGATTCCAATTCCTTCTAGATTTTCCTTTCCTCCTGCGGTTTGGATAAATACATCTCCAAAATTAAAAAGAGATCTTAAAAACCCTGTTTTAATATAATTAACATCTTCGATTAAATTTAATTTAGTAAATGCAACATCATGATATAACAATCCTGAATAGTCAATATCAACTATTCCTAAATTCGTGATGATTAAAATGTTGTAAAACCATTTCATAAAATTTATTAAGGCATAAGAAAAAACTATTAGATAATAAAATAAGATCAAAATAAAAATTAATTCAGCGGTAACAAAGGGAAATGAGTTATCTATAAAATTTGAAATTACCAAAATTATTATCGGCAAAGTAATAAGAATTACAGAAATTGCTATCCATGGAAAATTTGTTATAAAATGAGCTCTTAAAAATAATATTATTTCCTCATCTTCTTTCTGATTTGAAAATGATATTTTTTTAGAAATTTTTATACCTCTTTCTAAATGATTTTTATTATGGTGATCTATCTTCTTTTCATGTTTTTCCGATATACCAACCTTGCGAGAGGCCTCTTTTGGACTTAAGGGGTTCTCAGTTTTTTTATTATTATTTTGTGCGATAAAAATATCCGGCAT
>JBBTYY010000027.1:2018-4228 GCA_038061615.1 Patescibacteria group bacterium
TCTATATTATATAACGGACCGACAATTTGTATGTTTGCCGGAGCTCTAAGATTGAACCAATCCTTAAATTCAGATCCTGAAAACGAGCTTCCGCCAGCATCACCAGAAGCAGTTACTGAATTCACTCTTCCTCCTCCAAAATCAACGCTTACAGAAACATCCGAAACATTATTGTATGGAGTGATATTTTTTGCCCGAAGTTCGGATTTTACACGTTCTTCGTTCCAAACCTCACCTCCATAGGGATGTGGCTTATCCGTCTGATACAATTTTTCTTTTGTTCCCGAGTCAGCTCTTGCCAGAAGAATAACATTTACAATATCAGCAACCTCTTCTGGTCTAAGCCATGCAGTTTTATTATAGTTTGGTCTTGATCCCCAGTCGCAGTAGAACCAAGGGGAGTCTTTATCGTACGCATTGTCTTGAAGATCTCCAAAGCTTCCGGCAGTTCCTGTGGTAGTATCTATTACTCTTTTTGTCCAGGCCGTTGCCGACCAACCAGGAAGATCTGATGTTGGGAAGGCGTACCCTCCATGAGTTGATGAGTACCAGGCTTTAATTACAGCGCCATTATTAATCATAACTTTTCCAGGCGTATCCTGAACGGCAGTTGCCCATTGCCCAGTTTTTGGGGGCTGTTTATATACCTGACAAGATTGAGTCGTACATATTTCACCTGCTCCATTATTTGTATAAGCAAGAGCATAAGATCTTGCTGCTATTACTTGTGCTTTTAATGCTTCCATTGGCCAATCTTCCGGCATTTCATAAATTCCTAAAAGATATGTTTCGAGCGGCATTTCTCCATATCCTTGAACTTTTATATTGATATTGGGTCTTGTTTCAAAGATAACCCCTTCATAATAGGCCCGAAGAATATCCTCATGTCCTTGGGTTGCGGCTCGACCTTTTGCTCCATACTGATTAAGTCCGGTTCTATTCGGCACGCCGTAAGTGAAGAAAGCGAGTCTTGGACCAAATCCCGGGTCTTTATCTCTGTCATCAACACAAGCAGGAGCTCCCGTTCCCGCAGATCTTGGAATATTTAATCCTGCCAACCTTTGTCCTAATATTTGCTGCTGTTTTGCGGAGAGCTCTGCGATTTGACTGGATAAGCCCGCTTGATATTTTTTTGCGCCCGAAACCACTTCGTCAAGTTTTGCCGATTGTTCGGCCAGACTTAATTGTAAAGAGGATAATTGCCTTTTTTCATTTTCAAGACTTTTCTTTTTTGCCTCAAGGTCTTGGGTAGTGAGGGCGATATTTGTAATTATTGCTTTGTTCTGATTCGTAGCAGCCTTTTGATAGGCAAGAATTTGAGTAATATCGGTTACAGAGGAGCCTGAGAAAAATACCCAGATAGGCGAGTTGTAATAAGATTTTATATAGAAATCCCGTATTGCCCTATTCAAAATTAGTTCTTGTTTAGCAAGATTTTTATATCCTTTGTCGATATTTTTCTCTTTAACCGTAATGTCATTTTCTATAAAAGATAATCGATTTTTAATTCCGTCAACTTGCTTTTTTAAACTGTTAAGCTGAGATTCAAGCGGTGCAGTTGCTTTTAGAGATGCATTTAATGATGTTGTTAAGTCTTGGATTTGTTTTGTTATATCTCCGAGCTCATCCGATGAAGTTTTGGGTACGTAAAGAAAAGAAGAAAAAATTAAAAAAAACGTGCAAAAAAGAAGAGCGAATTTTTTCATGGCTTTTCTATTATACCAAATATTATTCTTCTTCTTGCCAAATTTCTAGTGTTGTGGTAGTATTTCCCTACAAATGGAAGATTCGGCATTTCCAACACCTGCCATCACAAAATCTCCAAAGAAATCCAAGCGGTTTCTTTTTCTCGTTGTGGCAATCGTAATTATCATAGCAGTCTTTTTTTTAGGGTCTAACTTTTTAGGATCAAAAAACAAGAAAGAAAGTTCCAAAATTACACCGGCTCCTACAGAATTTCAAATACCAACAGACACCCCGGCGCCAAGTTCCACCGAGGAACCAACCTTAACACCTAAGCCGACCAGTTCCCCTACACCAAAGACCGCTTCAAATCCAATAGATAAGGCAACCGGTCTTGACAGGAGCAAGTTAAGTATTGAAGTCCAAAACGGCTCAGGAGAAGCAGGTGTTGCGGGAAAAGGCGCAGGAATTCTAAAAGATCTTGGATATCTTACTTCTACGGGAAATGCGGATAATTTTAATTACAG
>JBBTYY010000028.1:0-6961 GCA_038061615.1 Patescibacteria group bacterium
AATCCCGAGGCAGGATATATTAGAAATTATTTAGATTGGCTCATAAGTCTTCCATGGAGTAAAGAAAGCAAAAATAACATAGACATAAAAGCAGCCGAGAAAATTCTAGACGAGGATCACTATGGACTTTCTAAGGTTAAGGAAAGAATAATTGAATACTTGGCTGTTCATAAACTTGCCGGAAAAATGAAAGGACCCATCCTTTGTTTTGTCGGACCGCCCGGAGTTGGTAAAACTTCTATCGGAAAATCAATTGCCCGGGCTTTGGGGAGAAAATTTGTAAGGGTTTCTCTTGGAGGAATTAGAGACGAGGCAGAAATTAGAGGTCATCGAAGAACATATGTCGGAGCGCTTCCCGGGCGAATTATTCAGGGAGTAAAAGATGCGGATACCAGAAATCCGGTATTTATGCTGGATGAGATAGATAAAGTAGGGACTGATTTTAGAGGCGACCCTTCCTCAGCGCTTTTGGAGGCTTTGGATCCAGAGCAAAACAATCAGTTTTCCGATCATTATCTGGAAGTTGCGTTTGACCTATCCGATGTAATGTTTGTTACAACCGCAAATGTTTTAGATACAATTCCGCCCGCACTTCGGGATAGACTTGAGATTATTAACTTTGCAGGCTATACCCAGTTTGAAAAATTTAAGATTGCAAAAGAGTTTCTTTTGAAAAAGCAAATAGACAGTCATGGATTATCGGATAAAACAGTTGATTTCTCAGATGATGCGATTAGATTTACAATTGCGCACTACACAAGAGAGGCAGGAGTCAGAAGTCTTGAGCGGCAAATTGCAACAGTGCTTAGGAAAGTTGCAAAAATGATTGCAGAAGGAAAAAAGAAAAAAGTTCTGGTAACAGTTAAAAATGTAACTAAATTCTTAGGTCCTATAAAAATAAGATCTACGATTCTTGAAAAAAGAGACGAGATTGGGATGTCTACCGGTCTTGCATGGACAGAGGCGGGAGGAGACATCCTATTTATAGAAGTTGCTTTAATGCCGGGTAAGGGAAACTTAATCTTAACAGGTCAGCTTGGCGATGTTATGAAAGAATCCTGCCAGGCAGCAATGAGTTATATAAGGGCGAGAGCTGCGCAATTAGGACTTTCGGAAAAATTTTATCAAAAGCTTGATGTTCATGTGCATGTTCCGGAAGGCGCGGTTCCAAAAGACGGCCCCTCGGCAGGAGTTGCAATAACAACAGCAATTGTATCTGCGCTAACCCGAGTCCCTGTTAACAGAAAAGTTGGTATGACAGGAGAAATTACTCTTCGGGGAAGAGTTCTCGAGATTGGAGGAATTAAGGAAAAAGTTATCGCAGCGCATAGAGCAGGCCTTAAGACAATAATTATGCCAAGAGATAATAAGAAAGACTTAGAAGACGTTCCAAAAGAAGTGCTAACGGATCTAGCTTTCAAATTTGTTTCTCATATGGATGAAGTTTTGGATCTTGCTCTAACAAAACCATTGCCAAAATTTAAAGAACATGAAAGGGAAATGCCTCAAAGGCCAATGCTCCACGCAACCCCACATACCCAAGCAGACTAGCTGCCTGCTTATCACTTTTGTCACGGAAATATGATATAGATATTTATAGTTGACACTGACCAAATGGTCAGTTAATATTTATTTATGACTGCTCGAAGCGAACAAGGATTAACACAAAGACAAAAACAAACTTTAATGTTTATTTATAATTCTATTAAATATTCGGGTTACCCTCCCACTCTTTCCGAACTCAAAGAATCCTTAAATGTTGTTTCTAATCAGGCAGTTTTAGATTTGCTTAAAATCTTAGAAGAAAAAAAATATATTCGAAAAGAAGAAGGAGCTGCACGAGGTCTTCAGATAACACAAAAAGGATATGATGCTTTAAATGTATCCACATATGCTCCAATGATTGGTGTTACAGCCGCTGGACCGTTTATGGATACCCTTGAACAGCATGGTGAATGGAAAGAAATTTCCGCAGATCTAGCTAGATTATCGGACAAAATTGCACTTTTTAAGGTAAAAGGAGAATCAATGATAGGCGCGGGTTTAAACGATGGAGATGTTGTAGTGGTTAAGTACGAAGTTGCTGAATTTAAAAATGGAGATATAGTTTTAGCAAGGAATGATGATGGTACAACAATTAAACGCTTCGTAAATGTTAATAATAAAGTATATCTAGCTCCTGAAAATCCAAAATATCCAAGAATGTCGATTACTCCAGACCTAAGAATTATCGGCAAAGTCATTTCAAAAATAGCAGTATGAGCACAAGAGAAATATTAGATAAAATTTTTAAAAAACAGGATCAAGTATATGGTCTTGATGAATTTTCCACAATCCACACGGAAGATATATTGGAAATTTCTGAAAAAGAAAAAGGTAAATTTTACCTTAAATGTTTAAAAAGAAACAAGGATTTACTTGTCTGGAACGAAGAAAAACAAACAGGAGAACCGGAAGAAATAGTCCGTCAATTATGGATTCATAAATTAATTAATGAATATAATTATCCGCTTGATAGAATTCAAGTTGAAGTAGCTGTTGATTTTGGACGTGAAGTTCACGATAAAGCCGCAGATATTGTAGTTTTTCAAGAAGATAAAGAAACTGCCTGGATTATTTTAGAAATAAAAAGTCCCGAAGCAAAAGATGGGCTTGAACAAGTAAAAAGCTATCTTAATGCAAAAGGCGGGCCTCTGGGCATATTAAGTGATGGAAAATCAAAAATCATTCTTTATCGTCCGTATCCTCATCAATTTGAAAATACTCTTCGCGATATTCCAAAAGCCGACCAAACGATTCAAGATGTTTTAGAAGAAACTCTTACAATTGACGATTTAGAGCCAAACTATGATTTAGTAAAAATTATTAAGGTTTTGGAAGAGTTAGTTTTGGCAGGCGCAGGCGTTGATTCATTCAACGAAATATTTAAGCTTATTTACGCAAAGTTATATGACGAAAAATATGCAAGAGACAGAAAGGGCGAGCTTTTATTCCGTCAGTCTTCAAATCCTCAAATTACATATGACAATATAAGTAAATTATTTGAAAGCGCTAAAAAAGAATGGCCTGGTATGTTCTTAACAGGAGAAATAATCCAACTCTCACCAACTCACTTATCCGTTTGTATTGGAGAATTTGAGAAAGTAAAACTTCTTGATACAAATATGGAAATTATTGATAGAGCTTTTGAGTATCTTTTACCTGATGTCGCAAAAAGTAAAAAAGGACAGTATTTTACACCTCGTCATGTTATTGATATGGCTGTTAAAATGCTAAATCCTAAAAAAGATGAATATATTATTGATCCAGCGTCAGGTTCCGGTGGATTTTTAATTCACTCTATGCAATGGGTATGGGATAATGAGTTAGGAGAAGCTTCTCGAGAGACAAAAATAAATTTTGCAGCAACTCATGTATACGGAATAGACTTTGATGATAAGCCGGTTAAAATTTCCCGTGCTCTTATGCTTATCGCGGGAGATGGAAAATCTCATATCTTCAAACTTAATTCTTTAAATCCCAAAGAATGGCAAGGGGATGAAAATGAAAAATTAAAAGCCCGCGCGGAACTTTCGGAAAGATTACATGCATTTAATGATTATTCTAAAGATTCTGATAATCAGAAAAACTTTCATAATTTTGACTTTGATGTTTTGCTTACAAATCCGCCATTCGCAGGAGAAATAATAGACAGAACTATTTTAAACGAATATGAACTTGCGAAAAACGATAAAGGAAAACTTCGTAATAAAATGGAGCGGCATATTTTGTTTATTGAACGGATATTAAATCTTATAAAGCCTGGAGGAAGATTGGCAGTAGTTTTGCCGCAGGGAGTGCTTAACAATACTAATATGCAATATATCAGGCAGTGGCTTTTTGATAAAGCCAGAATTTTAGCTGTTGTGGGTTTGAATGTTAATACTTTTAAGCCTCATACTGGCACAAAAACTTCTGTATTGTTTTTGCAAAAATGGGCAGAAAAAGAAAAGCCTTTGGATGATTATCCAATTTTTATGGCAGTATCTAAAAAAAGCGGAAAAGATAATAGTGGAGACTATATTTACAAAAAAGATGCAGATAGAAACTTTGTTTATGATGCCAAAGGCCACCGGGTTTTGGATCATGACTTAGATTTAATCGCAGAAGAATTTATAAAATTCGCAAAGGAGCAAAATTTTAGTTTTTGGAGGTAGAATATGTTTGTTGCAAAAACGGAAAAAATCGAAAAGCTGTCAAAAATCTTTCCCCTACGCATAAAGGAGCTGGAGGAAATATTTGGAAAAAAGACAAATGTTTATATTGATTATGCAAACGTTTATTTTTGGAGTAAAAAATTAAATTGGCACATAGATATTAAACGGCTGAAACAGTTTCTTGATTCATTTGACACAATTAAAAAAATAAAACTTTATAATGGCACTCTTTTACGAGATAAACAGTCTTCAGACTTTATAAAAGATGCAAAAAATCTTCATTATGAAGTAATTACAAAGCCGGTAAAAATCATGCATCGCTCAATTGATGTATCAAGTATACCGGCAAATTCACCACTAATCTTAGCTGATTTTATTGATAGAGCATTACTCAAGCAACTTAACCTTGAAACAATTGAATATCTTAATCTTAAAATAAAAGAATTGAATGATAGGGGTATCAAGTCAATTGAGCGGAGAAAATGTAACTTCGATGTAGAAATTGGTCGAGATATATTCTTAGACTTTGAAAGAAATGGCATAGAAAATTTTATTCTTTGGAGTGGGGATAGCGATTTTGCTGATCCGGTAACCCAACTTTTAAATGACAAAAGAAAAGTTGCAGTATTTGCGACAGCAAGAAGAGTATCGGTTGAGCTTGCCGATACAAAGGTTCCAATTTTTGATATTCAAAAAATTAGAAATTTTATTTGTAGAAATAATCAAATTCAAGAAGAGATAAAAAAGAAGCTATAAAAGCAAAAAGGACTCCGAAGGAGCCCTTAAGCCAAAGAATTTGATTGTTTCCAATCTATTAGATTATATTAGATTTTATGAGATTAGTCAAGATATCGAAAGACATCAAAAAAGAAGAATTTAGTTTTTGGAGGTAAAATGCAAAACAATTTAATTTCAGAATTAAATAATTGGGATGAAATTATCGGAGATGCTGGAGGAGGAAATGATGATAGAAGAACTACCGCAACTGTTAAGGCTGCACATAAGTTAGTTTTATCCATTGTTAATCTTCAACAAGCTATCTTTTCTTTTCAAAAAATAACTGGTTCTCGCCTAGATCTTTTAAAAGAAAGTATTGATAAGTTTAATGATAGTTCTACTAAGTTATATAAAGTTTATCTTTGGTTAACTGGTGCTATAGTCATTGTTGGGATTTTGAATGTAATAATTATTCTCTTTAAGAAATGATTACCTACTCTATAATCCAAAAATCACAACTTGAAGGAGCATTGCGAATAGATGCTGAATATTACCAGCCGGAATATCTAGAGATTGTTAGTAAAGTTTCAAAAATTCCTCACGATACTTTAGAAAATATTTCCGAGAGTTTGTTGAGTTTTGGTGCTTATTCACTCACTAGTTTTATTCAATGGAAAGAATCCGGGATTCCATTTATTACTGCTGAAGATGTTAAGGAAGGATTTATTAACCTTGAAAATGCTCGTTTTATAGATGAAAAGGTGAATGAAATATTAAAAAAATCAAGAGTGCATGAAAATGAAGTTCTTTTGGCAATGTCGGGTAAAGTAGGTGATGCTGCAGTTGTAGTCGATATTCCCTCTAGACTAAATTCGAATCAAGATATAGTTAAAATAAAATTAAAGAAGGAATATTCACCATATTTCCTCGCAGTCTTTCTAAACTCTAAATTCGGAAGGTTACAAGTACTACGTCTTCCAGTCGGGAGCGTACAGCAGCATATTTTTTTATGGCAAACTAAGTCCTTATTAATTCCTAAGTTTCCAAAAACATTCGTTGTAAATATTGAAAATCTATACAAGTCTGCCCTTAACGAGTTTCAAGACTCAAAAACATTTTATAAACAAGCGGAAGATTTGCTTTTGGAAGAATTGGGGTTAAAAAACACAGTTTTTGAAGATCAGTTGTCGTACATTGTAAATTTTTCAGATGTTACTTCTAATAACAGGATAGATCCTGAATATTTCCAGCCAAAGTATCAAAAATTGATTGAAAAAATAAAAGGCCAGAATGCAAAAATCCTAGGAGAACTTGTATCGATGAGAAAAGGATTTGAGCCAGGAAGCGAAGCTTATCAGGAGGAAGGAAAATTATTTATTCGCGTAAGTAGCGTTTCAAAATTGGGAATCGAAGAAAAAGATCAGAAATATTTGAGTGAAGAATTGTATCAAGCTCTGAAAAAAGATTTCGAGCCTCAATTAGGAGATATTTTGCTTACAAAAGATGCAACGCCCGGCATAGCTTATGTTATTAAAGAACCGTTAGAGGGAATAATTTCAGGCGGAATTTTAGATTTGAAAGTTAAAGATAATATTGAAAGCGAATATTTAGCTTTATGTATAAGTTCTATTGTCGGTCAATGGCAAGCACAAAGAGATGCGGGTGGATCAATTATTGCTCATTGGAAACCTGAACAAGTAAAAAATTTGATTATTCCAATTTTGCCAAATGATACTCAGGAAAAGATTGCGGAATTGGTGAGGAAATCACATGAGGCGAGGAAAAAATCAAAAGAACTCCTCGACCAAGCAAAAAAAGAAGTAGAAGAAATGATAGAAAAAGGGGGTGAAAATTAAATGGCATACTCTAAAACAGCTCTTTTAGATAAAGCAATTGATATTGTTAAAGAATATGGTAGGGGTGGTAGTACCCGTATTGCTGAATTAACACTGCGACAAGTTTATGAAGAACTTAAGAGAATAAATCAAGAGATAGAACAGGAATCCTAATTGTTATTTTAATTTGACTTCTTAGCCGCGAAAGTTAGT
>JBBTYY010000029.1:0-2104 GCA_038061615.1 Patescibacteria group bacterium
CTATCATCCAAAGCTGTCTGTCCTAAGTTTTTATCTTTTCCAAAGTTAATAGAGCCAATTGCTAGAGCCTCTGTGGTAAAAGAGACGGTAAATGATCTGTCAGTTACGTTAGATATTCTTATATTTTGTGCAATTTCGGAAGGACCGGCTTTACTAGTTAGAATTACTCCTGTTTTAACAAGATATGAAGTAATGCCTACTCCTATGATTATGAGAAGTATGCCTAAGAGAGTTGGAATACGCTTGCTCCAAATATTCTCCCTCATAGATTTTCTCCTTGTACCGCAGCTCCAGAATTAGTGCTAGGCGGCAACGTTTCGGAAGGTTGTGTAATATTTTCTATTGATGTACTTTCCGTTGCCTCATTCCTCTTTGTTTGAAAGATTGGCTCTATGTTTTTTCTCTCTTTTAGAATATCTATAGTTCTTGTATCAAAGGTTGGGTTGATTGGGATTATTTTTTCTTCAACAGGCTTTGTTATTGTAGAGGAAACAAGATTATGATAAATGCTAAAGCCAATCCAGGCAAGTATTAAAACAAAAGTAGAAATAACTAAAAATAATATATCTCTTTGTTTCATAAAGCTACTCTTTAAAATATGCCATCCCTTTAATATCTAATTCTAAAATTCCAGGTTGATTGTCCTTTCGGTTGATAGATAAAGTATCTAAGGAAATAACTCTTTTCATACTCGAAAGGGTACTAATAAAATTGGTTAAATTTTCGTAATTTCCTTGTACACCTGTGGAAAAAGAAAACGCTGAGTATTTTTTCTGATTATTAGATGAACCTGGGACATCAACTTCAAAGCTTTGTAGGTTAATAATTTCAACCCCTGATTCTTTCGCAACGGCTTGTATCTGCGCCATTAAGAGTGGGACTTGAGGATTTTTTGGAACAGCTTCTAAAACAATTGGTATGTCCTTTTCTACAATATTATATTTTTCCGCAAGAGATGAAAGATTAGCAATTTTTTTTACAAGCTGTTCGTCAACGAACTTCGTATCTGATAATTCTTTTCTTAGTTTTGCGATGGTTGATAGGGTTGGATTAATAGCAAATATACCAAAAAAAGATAAGGATATTAAGGAAAAAATAATACTAGAATATTTTTTTGTTTTTTCTTTTTTTAAGTCAGGTAAAAGTGCAAAATATTTATTGTTTTTTATTTTTTTTAAAACGATGCCTATATTGTATTTTGGTGTCGTCATACTACTTCCCCTTAAGATTTGCCGTGATGCTTACTGTAATAAGAGCATTGGATAACTTGTTTCCTATTTTGTCTATACTAACACTTCCAATAGCTGAGTAATTTTTTAATGAATTAACAAAACTTGTAAGAGAAGAAATATGTTGGAAATTTGCATCTATTTTTACATAATTTTCTGATAAAACTAATTCATTAAATGTCATTCCTCCTGTAGCAAGCCCAATTATATCGCTGAATGTTTTATTTTTTTTCTCTAAAGAGTCAGAAAACATAGATACGACCGATAGTCTATCCTGTAAATTTCTATATGTGTCTTCTCTGCCTTTTAAATAGCCAACAATTGCCGCTTCTTGTTTTATTTTTGAATGCAAATCAATAAGCTGCCTATCTAAGGTGAACCGATATAAAAAAGCCGATAATGCAATAACCTCTGTAAGAATTACTACAAGTCTTCCAATTGTTAATGCCCAGTCAATAAATTTGTCAAAAATACTTCCTTGTCTATTACCCAAGAGATTTATAGAAGGATGGTGGTTTTTTTGCACACTTTTAGTCTAGGGATTTTTAAAACTTTTGTCAAAGAGAAGCGAAGTTATTTTGTCCTGGTTTTTTTGGGTTTTTTTACCGAAGAGGGAGTAACTTTTTTATTAATTAGTTTTGAAAGCTTAGATTTAAGTCTTGAAGCTTTGTTTTTATGAATAATATTCTTCTTGGCAGCTTTGTCAACCAGTTTTATTGCGTCCTTTACAACTTTTTCTGTTTTGCTTGCTTGGGCTTTTTTAACAGCAGATTTAAAAAGATTTTTTATTTTCTTATTTTTTTGTGTTCTTGCTTTATCCTTTCTCAATTTTTTCTTAGCAGATTTTGTTACTGGCATGGGCAGATTTTACCATG
>JBBTYY010000030.1:0-1147 GCA_038061615.1 Patescibacteria group bacterium
TTGGTTGGTAGGCTATCTATTTGCCAGCCTCTACAATTTCTTTTTGAAGAAATGATTGTTTCACTTAAGAAGTATATCCTGGGCCAATATGTTTTAGGAGTTTAAAATTTTTTCCCCGATAGTTTCCAACCTGAATGGCAATTGAACCTGATTTAGTTTTTACCCGTCGGATACTGCCGTAGTGCGGTTTCACCCTTTATTTTTACCAAATTTAGCTTCAATTGAAAATAGTTTACAAAAGGAAAAACTCAAAAGAACACTTTTTTGTCAAAAGTACTTGACTTTTAAAATAAAATGGAATATACTAGGCATATTAATTACAAATTAATGTAATTTAATAGATATATGGTAATAACAAGAATTAAAGCAAGCAATTTTTATGGGATAAAAGATCCTATAGAAGTAATCTTCACCGAAGGGGGTGAGAAAGAAAAGGTAGGTTATGTAAATATAAGGAAAGAAAGAGTATCTCTTATTTCTGGTTTTTATGGTGCTAACGCATCAGGTAAAAGTACTGTGCTAAATGTTATCGACACAATTGTTCGGATTATGTTAGCAAGACAACAGGAATTTATAATTGCACCTAATGGTATCAAACAAGAGACTGTCATCTCCTTTCCCAACTATCATACAAGTATGGAGACAAAACCCATTGTTATGGAGATGGACTTCATAATTGATGATAATGATAAATATAATTATTTAATTTCTATCACAAATGAAGGTAAAGAAATATCAGAAGAAGTCCTTTATAAAAATAGTAAGAAAATATTTAGTAGAAAAGACCACAGTATCTCGCTTGAAACGAGTGTAGAAAAAAAGATAGGTACTTTAGCAAAAAATATTGTAGCCCCTAAAAAATCTTCTTTCCTTTCTGTTATTTTAGATGAAAGTTCTGATATAGCAGTATTTGCTAATCTTAAAAACGAAATAGGTATTTCTGAGCTTAAACAAATTAAAAATAAATTTTGCTTTATTACTGATAAGAGGTCAGTTCAGATGGGACAAAATAATATAAATGGATTAGTGGATTTTGCTATTAATTATTTTAACGATACCAAAACACAAAGTGAAAAACTTGGTACTGTTAATTCTATAGTTAAATATTTTGAACCTTCTTTTGAGAGTCTTGTCATTAAAAAAGAAG
>JBBTYY010000031.1:0-17839 GCA_038061615.1 Patescibacteria group bacterium
ATTGACAAGTTTGTTGATCCGGATGCTATACTTATTTTCCATGAAGAAAAATTCTAGTCAAAATAATCTAGCAACAAAAGAAGATTTAAAAACAGCTTTGAAAAGATACTCCACGAAGGTGGATTTAAAAAATGTTGAAAAAACTTTAAGAAGAGAGATTTTAAGAGTTGAAGAAAGAGTGGAGGAAACAGAAGATAAACTTTCAAAACAAATGAAAGAGCAGCATGATCAAGTTATGAAGACACTAGTTGATTTCGTAGGCAGAGTGGAAAAGCTCGAAGAAGAAAATTCTGTCGGAGTAAAGCACACCAGGGAGTTTAGAATACAGGTTGACGATCACGAAGCCCGCCTCACCACCCTCGAACCCCAATAAATCCTGCTCCTCCCCACTTATTCACCCTATCATAAATCAAAGCTACTTTCATTATCCCAATATGATACCCTATTTATAGGGTCCGACCCTAAAATGCTATGCCTGCAAAAAATTCAGTTAAAAAATTTATAGAGAATGGTTTTTATCACTTATATAATAGGGGTGTAGAAAAAAGAGATATCTTTCTTGACGAACAGGACTATGCCGTATTCCTACATTATCTTAAAAAGTATCTAGATCCGGCAGTCCCCTTTGGTATAGGGTCGGACCCTCACCTACTTTCTTCAGAAATAGATTTATTCGCGTTTTGTCTTATGCCAAATCATTTTCATTTATTAGTAAAACAAAAAAGTATTAACGGAATAACAAAATTGATTCGCGCAGTCTGCACAAACTATGTAATGTACTTTAACAAGAAGTATGAAAGGGTGGGTACTTTATTTCAGGGAAAATACAAAGCTGTTTTAATCGAGAATGATTCCTACCTTCTTCATCTATCTCGCTACATTCATCTGAATCCTTATCCAGGGTCGGACCCTAAATCCTATAACTACTCGAGTTACAGCTACTATCTCGGTAATAAAAATGCTAATTGGCTGAATACAACTGAAATATTATCCTATTTTAAACGTGCAAAAAGAGTAGATTTGAAAGATCATTTCTCTTACGAAAGCTTTATAGATGACTATAGAATGAATTCAGAAGAAATACTTGAAGGCTTGACGCTTGAATAGGGTCCGACCCTATCCTTATGGTATCTTTACAAGATTTACCCTTCCCTATCATGATTATAAAAAAAAATAGAGAACTTAGAGTACAAGTTGACGATCACGAAGCCCGCCTCACCACCCTCGAACCCCAATAAATTATTTTTCTCCAAGAGGCGGTTTTCCTTCCATGACAGATTTGGGTGCGAAATCTTGAAATACTTGATTAAACGCAGGACTTTTAAAATAGCTTTCAATAGGCCATTCTTTAGTGCGGACATATTTATCTAAACCAGGATCTTTTATATTTGTAAACTTTTTCACAGCGGATTGTATGGAACCAGAAACAAGTGATGTTGGTAAAAAATATCTCGCTTCTTTAGCGTGCAGGACTAGAGCAGACGTTGATAGCAGAAGCGTACCCAAGCCCATATTTTCAAACCTGGGATGAACCTTGATTGAAGGACTTCTCAGTAATGTCCAGATCCTTCTCGCTTCCTCCTCGTGTTCGGTTGTGTGTTTAATATGCACATTGCGTCTAACATTTGCATGATCTTGAGCATCTTCCCCCTTTTTCTGCCAATCTATATGTCCAATCGGTAGTAGTTTGTCTTCTTCTTGAGCGAAGATATCTAGAAGCAGCATCCCATCTATTTCTTCAAGGAAATCTGGACTTGAGGTGTCATACCATGCATCAACCTCTACTTCCTCACTCGGAACTGTAAAAAATCTTGAGGTAATGAATAATTTTTCGCCATGTGGGCCAGGCTTGGCGAGAGGAATTAATTCTCCACTTGCATCAACTAGCTTTCTTTTAAAATCCTCAACTGCTACTTCGCGCTCGTCGGCTCTTCCGAGTTCATTATGGACAATACCATCTGTCATACGTGGCAATTATACCAAGAAATTGAAGAATTTGTAGTTATTTTCCAGTTGCTCGAGCGTAGGTTATCAAGATCAGAGCAATTGCCATAAAAAATAAACCCATTCCTTGCATGTTGGATATTTTTTCTTTAAAAAATAAACTACTTAAAATAGCAGATAAGAATATTGCTCCACCGAATACAATTGGGGCAACAATGGCTACTTTATTTTCTGAGTAGCTTTTATTTAGAGTCATAGTAAAAAAGGCGATTGCAATCCCTGTAATAATAGCCATTAAGATACCAAATTTAACATTAGGGTTTTCAAGCAACTTCTTACTTAAAATCGGAATGATTATGGCGATTGGAATAATTGCAGAAATAAGATTTACAATTGCAGCAACTAAATTTGTATTAGCATGACGAGATGCCGTGGAGCCAAACATTATGGCAATCGTGTAAAAAATAAGTGCAAGAAAAATGTATACCATTTTATTCTATTATAACTCAAAGTTTCTTAACCCAGGTAGGCGCATGACGACCTTTACCAAATTTATCAACCAATAAAGTCCCTCTTCTGTCGCAAACTTTATCATAAAAGCCCCAACTCTCCCTATATCTAGGCCCACTACTCAATAAAATTTGCATTTTACCTTCTTGCCTTACGATTTCACAGGCTTTATCAAAGAGCTTAAACCCTACTCCTCCTCCCCTGAAAACGGCTGATGAAACAAAAGCATTTACCAATTCCGTAGACTCGGTAGGAGTAGTATTGTAATTGCCGATTAAATCCGGATCAGGGTCTGCTAGGCCCATACATCCTAATGTGTCTCCCTGGGAATTCTTTGCCACAAGATGTTTTCTAGTCCTACCATGCTCATCTGGATTTCCTCTCATGTATCCTTTTATCTCCGCTATCTCAGTTTCAATAATCTTTCCGGCTTCAGAATCTCTAACATGCTCTCTAAAAATTGGATCCAATTGTTCTATGTCAGATTCTTTCAGTTCCTCAATTATAATTAGTCCTATTCCTAACCGATCTTTATTAGAATTTGCTTCTCCCATTTCAGGAACTTTCTATAATACTTTCATAAATCCCTAGGGTTTGTTCGGACATTTTGCGCCAAGAGAATTCTTGGCTTCTTTTAAAGCCATTTTCTATTAAATCTCCAAACTTATTTTTGTTCTTCAAAACTTCAAGCATTTTTTCAGATAGTTCATCTGGATTTTTTGGATCAAAGTAAATAGCGCTATCTTCGCAGACTTCATGGAGCGCCGGAATGTCCGATGCAATAACTAAACATTTATTTGCCATTGCCTCAAGAGCAGGTAGTCCAAAACCCTCCATAAAAGCGGGACAAACTGTAGCTACAGCATTCTGATATAACCATGCAAGCTCCTCATCTGAAACATAATCCAAAAACTGAATATTCTTATTGCTTTTTACTTTTTGCTTAAGCCTTTCATAGAAATAATCCTCTTTTCCTACAAAAACCAAACCTACATCTGATTCCTTAATCTTCTCAAATGCCTCTATTAAAGCTTCCGCATTTTTATGAGGATATACATTCCCCACAAAGAGGAAAAACTTTTCGTGATTCGTTATTCGTGATTCGTTATTCGTTGAATTTGTTAATTGTGAATTGTTAATTGTGAATTGCTTATCTACTCCTTCATATATCACTTCTACTTTATCAAACGGAACTTTTAAGTGGTCTATAATTTCATCTCTTGTGGACTTAGAAACTGCTATTATTTTTCTGGCTCTTTGTGAAGTTTTCAAAACAACATATTTATAGCCAAGATATTTAATTGCATAAAATGGCCATGGAAGAGTTGATGCTCTTCCCGTAGAAAAATGAAGCTGAATCAGATCATGAATTGTTACGACAAACGGTCTATTATAGAAAATCGGCACGGAAAAATAAGGGAAATGCACAAGATCTAAATTTTCTTTTTTTAGAATTCTTGCAAATCCAATCTGCTCTTCAATACTATGCCAGCGTATGTCTGCTTTAACAATTGACCATTTACTATCTACAATTGACGATTTAACATAATCAAAATCATCACTGCAAACAAATAAAACATAATCGTTAATTTTATCTATTTTTTCAAGATTATCTATTAAATTTCGTATATAGCGTCCGACACCGGTTTGATTTATAAGGCGCGCGTCAATTCCTATTTTCATTTTTGTATTGAAGACAGAGCTTTTTTTCTTTTCATCTCAACAGCACTTAGAACAAACCACGAAAGAAGTATCGGGTACTTATCCTTGTAATGTTTTTTATAAAAAATCCTCATTGCATTAAAACGCGCATTCGTTGCTATCATCTTTGTTTGAAAATCTGCTGTTGAAATATGCTTCGATTGTTTTTTTATACCTCCTGAAACACCTTTATGATGAAGAACAGAAACTTTTGGAACGAAATAAATTTTCCATCCTTTCTCTTTTAGCTTATAACAAAAATCTATATCTTCCCCATAAAAAAAGTAATCTTCATCCCACCATCTCGTATCATCTCCGGCAATTCTCCTTACCATCATAAATGCCCCCACAGCCGAATCAACCTCGTGAGTCTTAGTCAAATCGAGATGTCCAAGGGTATAACCTGAAAATAATTTGCTTTGCGGAAATAACCTACTGAGTCCTAAGAAATAACAGAATGAATTCCATGGGGTTGGAAAGCCTCTATGTGCTCCGTCATCTAGCTTTCCCGACGGAAGTTTTACAAAGCACGTTGATGCTCCCGCTTCCTTATTCTTCTCCATAAATGAAATCATGTATGGAATTGTATCTTTATCAACCTCAGTGTCGGGATTTAAAAACAGCAAATATCTTCCTCTTGAAGCTTTTACTCCTTGATTGCAAGCTTTTGCGAATCCCAAATTATCTTTATTTTCTATACAAATAATTTTTGGAAAATGTTTCTTTAATGTGCTTACGGTATTATCCGAAGAAGCATTATCTATAATTATTATTTCGTATTTTAAATCGTTTAGCTTAGATTTATAAATAAAATCAATACATTTTTTTGTGAATTCCTGAGTGTTGTACGAAACAATAATAATAGAAATATCCATACCTAAATTAATGATTTATAAACTTCTTGAAGACTCTCGGCAATATTGTCCCAATTATATTTTTTCTCAATTAATATTCTGGCATTTTTGGAAATATTTTCATACAAAACATGATCTGTCAAAATTCTTGAAGTGCCTTCGATTATCTCTTTTTCTGAATTTGCAATTATTATTTCTTTATTATTTTCCGCACCAATTCCACCCGCACCTAGAGAAGTAGTCACAACCGGAACGCCTGATGCCATTGCCTCCAGTATTTTATAGCTTGTCCCCCCGCCCACTCTAATAGGGGCAAGCAGAATATCTGCTTTTCCAAATATTTCACTAGTGTCATCTGGCGCATTTTCGTCAAAGACTACATTTTTCTCTCCCAGTTTTCTGAGATCATCCGGAATATTTTTTCCAACAATCCAAAGCTTTAGTTTTGAATCCAACCTTGGCCAAATTTTTTCAAGAATAAACTTTAAAGCATCTCTATTCTGCACCCACTTAAAATCTCCAATGTACAAAATAGTTTTTCCTTGCTTGTGATTTGTTAATTGTGAATTGTTGATTGTAAATTGCTTGATATCAACTCCATTTGGAACTACGTATACTTTTTTATTTAAGCCATCAATTATTTTTTTGTCTTTTTCTGAAACCGCTACAACTGCATTCGCATTTCTCCAGACTTTTTCTTCGTAGGTTTTCAGTTTCATAATATCCATTCCAAGAAATGGTTTTAGAAAAAATTTTGCCTTATCTTGATATTTTCTATAAACATCATATTCAATATTATGTTCTGCGACTATTATTGGTAAATTTGTTTTTGGAATATTCTGGAATACATATGACGTTTCGGCATGTATCAGATCAAACCCTTCCGTGTCTAATATTCGGCTAATCTCGCTCTTCATCTTCGACAATGTATGCCCTGTTATTAAAAATGGTTTATCCGACAAGCCTGAAGAGACAATATTTGAAATACTCCATTGTTTTCTTCGAGGAATTGTAATTACTTGTTTGCAAATCTTTCTTACTTCTACAACATCCTCTTCAGTCTGCCAGAATCTTTTTTCACAAACTAAAGTTATTTCATTATTCTTGCTCAATCTTTTTATGAGATTGTAAAGTCTTATGTGGCCTCCGGAATGAAGCGGAAAGGGGAGAAATGATGAAACAATAAGGATTTTCATGGATTCTGTCGAAGATTATAAAGAGCAAAATCAGAAGACCAAACGACAAGTTTATAGGTTTTTCCAAAATCCCGATCGCGAGAATTGGGATTTATTAACACCATGTAGTCTGCTCCCATTTTTATAAGTTGGGGCAATGGCTTTTCAAAACTGGACCAACCCTGCCTATCCATAAAATAAAGAGCGGTCGTATCTCCGCCTGACGCAGGTATGATAACCTTCGCATCTTTTGGAATAAGTTTGTCTATTTCTGCACCCGCGCGGATAAGTTCCGGATGATCGATATTATAATTTGCTCTTATTTCAAACCAACCAAAAGAAAGCATAAATGCAGTGCAAATGAAAAGAATAGAAAGAGAAACTAGCCTATTGCTCTTGTTCTCCCAAAGATAATTTGCACCAAGTCCAAGAAAAATAGCGACACTTGGCATAATAAGTATCTGATAATAATCATGCTGCACATTCCCCGTTGCGATTACAGAAATATATAAAAGCGACGAAACTAAGAATGATAGAAAAAATAAGTATGTTTTCCTATTGGATTTATAGAGAATTCCCAAGACAAGAAGTGCAACTCCCCAATAGCCTAGGATCATTTTCCCTATTCTTTCTGCGAAAATCCATTGAAAAAACGCTCCCTTAAGCATAATCCCATTTCCATTAATCAGCCATGCACTTTGAGGAATTCCGCCAGGGTATTGAAGCATCCAGGCCCTCCACAAGGCAAAGGGTAATATTGAACAAATTGCAAAAAACCAAAGCTTTGTATTTTTTATAAAATCGAAGCCGTACTTGTAATAAACGAGATAAAGCATAGGAAGCATAAAAAAAGCAGCAAAAGGTTTAAGAAGAAATGCTGAAATTGAAAAGACTAAAGCAAGAAAAAAGTCTAAGTCTATTTTGAGATTTTTATCAAGCCATCTGTCAAAGAAAAAAATCGCCGCCAAAAATGCAGTAACGGTCATGGGATCCGGCAGAACCACTCTGCCGTAGAAAATATTGTATGGGATGAATATGTAAAAGAAGGTTGCAAATAAAGCTGCGATGTCATTGAGATATTTCTTAACTATGAGAAAAATTAGCAAGCCTGAAAAAAGAGATGAAAAAATAGTAACAAGCCTTCCCCACTGCTCTATTGTAATAATTCCGATAAATTTGTAGGGAATAGCTTGTACAAGATTGTATATGGGAAACTCTACGAACCTATAACCTTCCGGATTCTCGTGAACTCCAGATGGAACATTAGACAAATCGTAGTAACGCGGATGAAAAACATCAAATCCATCCTTTACGAAAAACTTGGATACTGCAGAGGTATCAGCTTGTCTCCACGCATGCCAATCAGCAATTGGGGCATCGAACTTATAAAGCCTTAGAATAAATCCGAAAATAAATACAAGCACCAGGAGCAAGAGTTTTTTTTTGCTCATTCCTCTATATTTTAGTTTATTCAAGGATTATTATCAAACAAACTATAGTCTATTTAAGAGGAGTCGTGAAGCTCTGGGGAGGATAAACTTGCTTAAGACTTCCATCGTCCTGAAATACAAATATCGGCTGTGACCTCGGAGTTAGCGCTTGCACAAATGCACTCTTCGTATCTGGATGAGTAAATACTTTAATATTGGGATTTTCGAAGACAAGCCAAATAGCATTTTCAAGTCCCACAGGAAAAACCCAGGCTTCACCGGATCTTATTGGAGTATTTACGAAATGAATCTCAATTGGCTCAGAGCCCCAATGATTTTCATACAAGCTTTCTATCGAGACTAGAAAATTGTTTGTCTTCTTACCGGCGCTATTCCAGTCGCCATGAATCTGTTGAGCTTGAATAATATGCCAAAGCGCAAAAACAGCGATAATTACAACAAGACTTGCTTTCGCAATATCCTTTCCATAATCCTGAAGATAAAAATATAATTTTCTGATTAGAATTACAAAAATAAGCAGGAGCCCAAACGATGAAAGATAACTATATCTTGAAGCAATATTACCAAGCCCTAGGAATGGAATAAGAGAAATCACGAAGAATGAAAATCCAAAGATGAAAATCTTCTTTTCAATACTGCTGAAAGCCTTTACCGATAATCTTGCTATAAAAAATCCCATCAAAGTTAAAACAAAAACCAATACTATTGCAACAGAGATATTTTCTCTAAGCAAATCTCGAAAAGCTTGATATACAGGAAGAGACATGGGACCAAAAAAAGTTAGCGAAATATAACCCATGATATTTCCGACTATATTGAAGGGAAGTTTTAGAAGATTGTAACTATAATCACCTGAAAACCAATGGCTTTGCGCACTATATCTCATGATTAGATATACAGCACTTGGAAGAAATAATAATAAATACCGAAAATCTCTATAAAAAACCGAAAAAGACAGCTTCTCGTCTTTATAGAACTTGAATAAGATTGCGAGGAGAGGAACAACTATACCAAGCTCGTGAAAAAGAAGAGCTGCAAGCGAAAATACCAACGATAAAATAAAGTAGATTCCTCGCCTTTTGCTTTCCCATTCATAAAATAGCAAAATACTTATCAAGATAAATAAGGCAGTGAAAAGATGCCCAACGGAGGAAATCCAAAAAACAGCTTCCTGATACCCGCTCATAAATAAAAATAATATACCGGTCATGATGGAAAGATAAATGCTTTTCAAAATTTTTTTAGCCAATAGGAATAACATCCCCGCAACAGCAAAGTGCAGGAAGATAGACACCATGTGATAAGCAACTTGGTTAAACCAGAACAGTGAATCCATTATGTAGAAATACATTTTGGCTCCTGGTCTATAGAAGAACCCGTTTGCGTAAAGGAAATAATCCACGATTCTTGCCCATGGAGATAAACAGTTTTGGGTCGTACAATCAGAAGCCCATCTAAGCCAGGTAAAATCATCAGCTACGAAAAAATTGTTCATCATAGGTGAAAATATAAATATGCTCAGCGCGAATATGTAAAGGATTACTGCATAAGTAGAAGTTGCTATTTTTTTCAAATCTTCAGAAATTTTAATATCTTCCTTCTGGTATAAAGTGAGAATTCCGAAAGTCACTCCCATGAGTCCCCAAAGAGTAAAAGCAATTTTAGAAGCCTCAAATACATCTATAAATAGAGCATTCAGGAACAATCCAATAACTCCTGCTGAGAATCCAAAAATAAAACTTCTGGTAATTTTTGAGTCAATTACTGATATAGTCTTCTTTATATAGATTCCCAGAATCAAAAATAATGATAAGAATGAAAGGGTTCCCAAAAGCCCTACCTCTCCAAGCATTCGAAGAAAATTGTTATCAACTGCAAGGCTTACAGACCCATACCCGCTTCCAATTGCTACGTTTTTCTTAAAAGCCTCAAGTGCATGCGGCCATTCACCTTGAAATCGAGTCGTAAAAGAAAGATCATAAGCCGAAGCTTTTTTTATAAGGAAGTCTCCCTGAAATACAAATACCTCAGGCAAATCTGAAGGATCCATATTCTTGGTTTTCTCGTAAAAAAAATAACCAAGCCTTGAATCTACAGGAGATAAAGGAAGATTTATGTATCCTGTTCCCTGGGGCAGATTTTCACCATTAGATACATTGACATCAGAAACTAATGCGACTTGAGAAGGAAGCTTTTTAAAAGCTATGAGCGATGCAGGCGAGGCATTTCTTCTCTGTTCATCAGTTACAGGATTTGTATTTATCTCACCACTTTCTCCAATTCTCCTCTGATTCAAAACCCTACCTTCAAACTTACTAGTGTCAACGTAATTGATATGACCTATTGCTTTTCCGGTCTTTGTATCAACTAGGACGTTTACTTCTTTTACTGTGTTTCCAAATCGTGAAAGAAGCGAAGACTGAAAGCTAATAAGCAGAAACCCGCAAAGAATAGCAATGGGAATGCTCAACAGGAAATACTTTTTATTCTGGAAAAATAAGACGGCAAAAAGGCCTACGAAAAGAACAAGAAAAGAAATTCTCGATACGGTCATAAAGAGTAAGCCAATTCCAAAAAAAATGCATATTAGAAGAAAAATTTTCGTAAACCAATTTTTAAAGCCAAATACAAGACTAGCAAGAATCGGAATCATCAGTGCCAGGTAAGCTGCTAGATCATAATGTCCGGCAAAAGTAGAAGGAACCCTAGAGAGCTGTGAAAGAGTTATGGGTATTCCTTTTGCAAACTCTTCATTCATCGTAAGATACGCAGGGAAACTTAAATATTTTTGTCCAAACCCATACAAAACAACCAATACGAAAGTGATTAACAAAACCCAAATGACAGCGAGCAAGGATTTCTTAGACCTTATGCTCGAGTAGGCGATAAAAAATAAACTGAGGTACTCAAAATGCCTGAGGAATGCAAGAAAAGCTACGTTCGGAAAAACATTGGCAGCTTCAGGGAAGATCAGAACTACTCCGTGTATCGTGGCTATCGCGCCGATAATCCAAAATATTAAGATCGGGAGAGTAAGCGGAGTTTTGAGAGTTACTTTTTTTTTAATTAGCAGAAATAGCCATAAAAAAATACCAAATATTACTAAGAAGTCTTCGACTCTTACATATACCCAAGTGTTCTTTATATCAAGAAGTGGGAGTTTTGGAAACAGAGGAATAAACAATAAGAGAAATAGAGTATATCCAAACAGCAGATTCTCCCAAATCCGGGAAAATATTTTTTTCATATTATATTATTCGTGAGTAAGTTTCTATCAAATACTTACTACCCGTTATGCGCCCAAACAAAACAAGCAATTTTGCTTTTAGGTTCAACATTAATCTTACCATAAAAAGTGAGAGGTAATTTCCATGCTTTTTCTGAAAATATATAAGCCCCTTGTAAATATTTTTTATTGCAAAACCCCTGCTTGAACTTCCGTGAGCAAAATGAAAAAAAATAATACTCGGATCGAACAAAACCTTATGCCCTTCATTTTTTACTCTATAGCAAAATTCCATATCCTCAACATACATAAAAAAATTCTCATCAAATCCTGAAAGCTTTTCAAATAATTTTTTTCTTACTATCATAAATCCTCCGCTGACAAAATCCACATCTTTTAATTTATTGGGAGAACTTCTTATTCCGAAAAGCTCATCAAGCCCCAAAGCCATCAAGAAAACTTCAAAAGTTTTTAGGAAACGTCCTGTAGATTTCTCTTCCTTACCATCTTTATTAAGAATTTTACCGCCTATAACACCCAGTTTCTCATCTTTATTGAACATTTCAACTGTCTTAAAAAAGTCACCACCTTGAAGTCTAGTATCCGGATTTAATATAGCTACAAACTCCGAAGAAGTTCTGGAAACTCCTAAATTTATTCCTTTTGAAAAACCAAGGTTTTCTTTATTTTCTATTATCCTTAAATTATTAAATTTTTTTGCTAAAGAGACTGTTTTATCAGAAGAATTATTATCAACTATAACTATTTCAATTATATTTTTATCAATATCCTCTTTATAAAATTTGAGGATACTGTTTATTAATGATTCTATATATGCCTCAGAATTGTATGTGAGGATTACGAAAGAAATTATAGGCATATTTCTATCTAAACCATGCGGCTCGTCCTAGTTTGTAATTTAATTCACTTATTTTTCTTTTACCAATTTCTCTTGCGGGAACGCCTCCGACAATAGTCATTTCTTCAACATCTTTCGTAACTACAGCTCCAGCTCCCACCACAGCTCCTCTACCAATCTTAACTCCGGGAAGAATAATTGCCCGCGGACCGATAAATACATAATCTTCAATCATAACCGGTGCACAAATAGCTTTGAAATCTATACTATTTACGTCATGCTGAGCATTGTAAATCATAACCTCCGTTGCAATATCTACATGATCTCCAATAATTAACTTGTCCCTACCGTCCAGAACCGCCCCTTCTCCAATTATTGAATCTTTTCCTATAGATATATTTTGGGGATCATAAAAAACTGCTCCCATATGAATGGTAGAACCCTTACCTATCTTTACACCCGAAATTCTGTAAAAAAACCTTCTCACATGATGGGACGGAACAAATCCTACAATTCTCAAGATTAAATTAACCAACTCCATTAATATTGCCCTTAATCTCCTAACTATCTTATTCATAATTACTTATTACCAAGTTCTTCCAGAACTTTAAGTGTTTCTCTGGCAGTTTTTTCCCAGGAAAATTTTTTAACCTGCTCGTAACCTTTTTGTATCATTTCCGTTCTAAATTTTTCGTCAGATGTTACTTTATCTATTTTCTCCGCAATATCTTCCGTATTTTGCGGATCGAAGTAAATTGCGGCATCGCCTCCGGCTTCCGGCAGACTTGAAACATTGCTTGCTAAAACCGGGCATCCGTATTGCATCGCTTCAAGTATGGGTAGTCCAAATCCTTCATAGAGACTTGGTAAGACAAAACAATCCGCATTCTTGTAGAAACTTGGCAAATCTTCATCATTTACATTATCTAAAAATTTCACTCTATCGGAAACTTTGTATTTAATGGGGGCACTTAAAATATCTTCATACATCCAGCCTTTCTTCCCGACAATAACCAGTTCTAGATTTTTATTTTTAACTATCGTTAAAGCTTCAATTAACTTTTCTATATTTTTTCTCGGCTGAAGAGTTCCAACAAACAAAATATATTCTCCTTTGATATCAAATTTTTCTTCCAATAATTTTGAATTTTGCATTTTGAATTTTAAATTTGTTTCGGATTTTATACCTGGATACACAACTATTACTTTTTTTCCTGAAACCCCGTATTCCTTGATTATATCATTCCTACTGGAATTACTTATTGTAATTATCTTCTTTGCTTTTTTTATTGAATATCCTCCCCAAAGCTTAAGCTGATACAAATCTCTTTTCTTAAAAAGCTCGGGAAAACGTAAGTATGAAACATCAAGAATTGATATTACAGATCTTTTACCTACGAAAAATGGGAGATAATGAGTCGGAGAAAAGAAAACATCTATTTTTTCTTTATCAAAAAAGAGCTTTTTAGAAAGTGCTACCAAAGTCCAGAGGGTCCGACCCTTAACAACCTCGTAATGCCAATTCTTGCTTTCTTTGGGTATGTCTGAAGTAGGAGCTTTTGGCAGATATATAAAATATTCGTTTTTTTTATCAATTTTTGCAAGAGTATTCAAAAGCTGAAAGCAAAATTCCCCACTACCAACTCTATTGGGTAATTCAGTTTTTTTATCAAACCCAAATCTTGGTACTACTGCCTCATATCCGTTTATTCCAATTTTCATATTATAAACCCGGATAAATTACATTTAGTCTTTCCTTTTCGATTCCTAGAATTTCACGGACATCTCTTTTGGTGGATTCAGAAATACAAATAATCATGCTGCTTTCTTTTTTTACCCATTTAAGCTTCCTTCTCTGCGTTTTAATTATTTTTCTATCCATCTCTTTTGGTACTTTGTAAACCGTTAGATCATATATTATTGTAGCTTTTCTGCCTGTTGAAACTGGCGGTTCTGTCCAATCTGATGTTAAAAAAACGTCAGTGTAGCCGATGAGTCGATTAATAGAAAATGAATGGGCTATATTCCAAAGAATATCTAGGAATGTGGGAGGAAATTTGTATTTCTTAATTTCAACATTTTTACTGTTTTTAAATTTAGCCTCAACCGCAGAGGGAAGACTTCTTCTGAGCGATGAAAAGAATAAAACATAATTATTTTTTTTATCATCTTCTAGAAGCTTTGCTACAAGATTATAAAGATAATTGTACACTCCAGTCTTACTAGGATATGCAAGTTGACTTATGTCAATTCCAATAGTCATATATAAATCTTATTTCAAATGATTATTTTTTGCTACCTACTAGGTAAACTCCCAAAAGCACCAAAGCTCCTCCCGAAATAAGGCCAATGGTAAGCATCTCTCCTAAAAGGACAAATGCAGACATGAAAGCAAAAATTGGCAACATATAAAAAGAAAGGGAAGCCAATACTGATCCCCCGTATTTAATTGCGTATTGATTTAGTAGATAAGTTATTACCGTAGAAACAACCGCTACATATCCCAGGGCAAAGATTGAATTTAAGCTTATATCTTCCCACCATCTGTCGCCAACAGTTAATTCAAAAGCAAAAAATGGCAGAGAAATAATAGCTGTAGTGAATATGAATGCAGAAGTTACATCAAATGGTGAGTAATCCTTGAGAAGTTTTCTTGAATAAACCATATAGAATGCCCATGAAATAACACCTATTCCAATTAGTAAATTTCCCAATAGATCACCGGAAAAAGGGTTTTTATTTTCAATTACAGGAAGAAGAATAACCAGTCCCGTACCTACAAAGCCCAATATTAAACCAAAAACTCTTAATTTCTGTATTTTTTCTTTGTAAAACAGGTACAAAATAACACTCGTAAGAAATGGTGTAGCTGCATACAAAAGCTGTCCTATGGTCGCAGTTGTGAACTTGATCCCAATAGTAAATAAAATAATATTAAATACAGCAAGAAGAGATAGTGGCGCTAATTTAAAATAAATTCTGAAATTTTTCTTTTTTAAATAGCCAAAGGGAATAATACAAACTGAAGCTACAAAAAACCTTAAAAAAATAAAACTAAATGAGGGAATTTCAACAAGACCTATTTTTGTAATGGCCGTTGTGGCTCCGCCCAAAAGAGAGACTGCCACAATTGAGAGAAATGCTTTTTGCCTATCTGTCATTCTGTTTTTTTAGAGAGATCAAATGAAAAATGATTGAAAGAAGGAAAAACGCGGCTGCGTACATTACGAGACGCTGGGCGGTGAAAAATATCCAAAACTGAAATAACGGAATTGAAATAAGAAGACACAAAATTCCTACTCCTGCAGCAAGTCTGGGATTGCGTTTAAATATTAAAACGATCAATGCTATCACAAAAATAATATCCTGGGGCTTCATCTAATCTTTTGAATATTTTAATAAAACTGCTTCAGTATGATTCTTGTTTGATTTATTAATAAAAAGATCTGCAATAAATCCCGTAAAGAATATTTGAAGACCACTCAGGACCAAAAGCACTCCAAACAAAAGCAGCGGTCGATTTCCAATTCTATAACCTTCAAGCCTAAGCCATGTAAGATGCAGAAGTATTATAAAGCCAATAGCAAACATTATTCCACCGATTGGAGCAAAAAAATGCAAAGGTCTCTTGCTGTAGCGCGAAAGAAAAAGCATCGTAAACATGTCCGGAATTTCTGTAAAAACTTTTGTAAAGTTATACTTAGATTTTCCGAATTTTCTTGTGTCATGCACTATCGGAATTTCAGCCACTGTAAATCCTTCTTGATGAAGAAGAAGGGGAATAAATCTATGCATTCCGCCATAAAGATTCAGAGACTTTGCAGCCTCCTTCGTATAAAGTTTTAATCCGCAATTCAGATCATTTACCTTAAGCCCCCAAAAAATGCCTGATATGAGATTAAAAATCTTAGAAGTTATATTCTTGAACTTAGAGTCCTTCCTGTCTTTTCTCCATCCGGACACCATATCCCACCCTTCTTTTTGTTTTTCAATCAATTTTTCAATTTGATCCGGCCTATCCTGAAGATCTGCGTCGATTGTGAGGATAAGATCACCTTTGGCTTTTTCAAAACCGAGTGTGAGCGCCTCGGCTTTTCCTCGATGCTTCCTGAATGAAAAAATTCTAATACCCGAATTTTTCTCAGCAAGTTTTTTTAAAACGTCTAGAGTGTTATCCGTCGATCCATCATCGATAAAAATAACTTCAAATTCTTTATCTAGTTTGGGCAGATGCCTGATAAGTTCTTCAAAAAACGAGTCAACTCCCTCTTCTTCATTGAGCACTGGAACTACTACGCTTAGCATACGCTTAATTTTACCACTTCTTGAGCTTAAATCCAATCAAAATAGCTATGATCCCCACAAGCGACACAATGCTAATGACTAATCCCCGATTAACCCAATCCTGAGGAGTGTAATAAATAGTTATGGAGTAATCCCCATCCTGAGGCAAAACAAAACTATTAAATCTATTCTCGTAAAGTGTGCTATGTATTTTAAAACTTGAATTGTAAGCTACCCAATTTTTATCAAAACTTTCCGAAAAAACAACAACATCTCCTTTTTTAGCATTTTTAAGCTCAACAATATATTTTGTCGGATTAATATACTTATAATTTTTAATAATATTTCCTGAAGGACTCCAGAAATGATCCCTAGGATTTGGCACCTCAAATACTGCAACTTTTCCAAACACCGGATCAGAACAATTTAGCAATTTAGCAATTGAACAATCAACCTTTTTAAGCCATTTTATCCCCTCAACATCTTTTATCGTCTTAAGATATGATTTCTCATCGTACTTTCTGTCTTTAAGAAATATTTCGCCCTGACTATCATATGGAACAATAACATATCTAACCCCTGCTTCCTGAAGTATCTTACTCCCTTCTGTTATATTTATTTTATTGAAAATATTAGAATGACCACCTGTTTTGAAAAAATCATTGGCAGAAACTGCAGGGTGATTATTTGAATAGTATCCAAATCTTTGAAGTGTAGGTACCCAGAGAACTCTTGAAAAACTATTCTCAGAAGATAAAAACTTTTCAAGCTTTATGTAATCACTAGGAACTGCTGTCGCTTTAAAAGTTCCCGTTAATTGTCCAAGTAATGCAGGGCGAATTAAATACAATAAACAAAAAACAATAATCAATAAGAATAAATTTGAGGTATTGAAAATTGTCGGCCAGAGGCTGATCCGCCTTTGGCGGAAAAATTTACTTCTCGATCTTAGCCACTCATATATTTTCCAAATCGTAAAAGGTATTAGCATTGAATAACTTATGGCGACGAGCGTGTACCATTTTGTGGGATCCCGAAACATAATAAACCCGGGGAAATGGTCAAAAAGCCAAAGGTATATTCCCCCAAACGGTTCATTTGCCCCTTTTGCCAAAAATGATCCAGTTAAGCCAAGTAGAGTAAAAAAGATAATATATTTTTTTTCTCTTAAGCTTTTTAATTTATTAATAAATAACAAACTTGAATAAGCTAAAATTGGAAGTATTAAAAACTCTGGTTTCATAAATCCAACTTTTCCAAAAATATTTTCCGGCCAATTTGGATGAAGCAGAGAAATAGTATTCTCAAATTTTGCAAAGCTGAAGAATTTTACCGCTTCTGCGGAAGTATAAACTGCTCCAAATGATTGCACCGGATTTTGATGAAAAATTAATAAAGGCAGTATCCAAAAAGCATGTAAAAAACCGATAACTGCAAATGGAATAATAAATATATAAGAAATATTTACAACAATTTCTTTTAAATTTTTACCTATGATTAGTTGTTTTATATTAAATAAAAAATAAATACCTAAAGCAGAAAGCGTGACGTAAGCAATTCTTAAATCAAGCATTACCAAAATTCCAAATAAAATCCCAAGCAATAACGAATATTTTAACTTGATATTTTCGTTTAATATTATAAAAAAATATAGAACCAAAGGGACAATTGAATAAGACATAGCTATTCCCATCTGTCCTCCGCCGACAATCATTAAAATGTAGGCGTTGAAAAGAAAAATAAAAGATGAAAGTAGTGCAAATTTTTCAGAAAATAATTTTTTGAATAAATTGTAAGAGGAGAAAACAGAAATAATCAAAAACGGCCAAAACCAA
>JBBTYY010000032.1:0-1016 GCA_038061615.1 Patescibacteria group bacterium
GAACGTGGACGTCCCAGATTCCCACAGGGTTTTATCGTACCCCATGGTACTTAGGATACGGCACTAGCAGTCTTAGATTTCAAATACGGGACTGTCACCCTCTTTGGTAGCGCAATTCCGACGCTTTCTTCTATCCTTAACTGATCTATTATTGCCGTCCTGCAACCCCACGATTGCTCGTGGTTTAGACTGTTCCCTTTTCGCTCACCGCTACTTGGGGAATCTCATTTGATTTATATTCCTGGCGTTACTAAGATGTTTCAGTTCACGCCGTTCCCAACCAAACACTAATATAATTCATTGCTGAACTAACTTCATGTTGGGTTACTCCGATCGAATCGGAGTGGGTTGCCCCATTCGGAAACCGCCGGATAATAGGTTTATGGCACCTACCCGACGAGTATCGCCGCCATATGCGTCCTTCCTCGGTCAAAATCTCCAAGGCATCCATTGTTGGCATTATGAGTAGATTTTTCCCCCGTCGGCTGACGGAGGATAAAAACATTTTTATCCCGTTCAAACCCCTGTCGCCCCGAGGCGACTTGGATTAAACGGGACTTCTCTTCACTTGTCAAAGAGCCAAACTTCGCTAAAGCTTCGATTGGCAAGCCAACCATTGCTTCAACGCTTTACTCTTAGAACTCTCTGCCCTTCCGTAGCTTAACGCGCAGGAGGGTCAAAGAGCCAAGCATTATTATTTAGCGTGTAGCGGCTCGCGATCTAATCGGAGCAACGCTACGCGCCAAACAACAATAATTCGAAGCTTGCCCTGAGGAGCAAAGCGACGAACGGGTGGACCGTGGGAGACTCGAACTCCCTACCTCTTCATTGCAAATGAAGTGTTCTACCAGCTGAACTAACGGCCCAGTATTCAACAGGTCTTAATTAAAGTGCTATGAATCTAATCTAAGGGAAAACGCTAAGAAGGCAACAAAAACCCGATTTGGGTTGAAAAGAATATTTTGTTTGCTGTCATAGATAGCTGTTTTCCCTTTATCTTTCCCACAAAATAGGAA
>JBBTYY010000033.1:0-28375 GCA_038061615.1 Patescibacteria group bacterium
CACTAAAATGCTATTATTAATATATGCTAGCAAAGGTTTTTTCTTCGGCGATTGTGGGACTTGATGCTGTACCTATTGAAGTTGAGGTGGATATTGCTTCCCAAGGCCTCCCTTCTTTTACAATAGTCGGACTTCCGGACAAAGCCGTGGAGGAATCAAGAGAAAGAGTAAGATCTGCAATTAAAAACTCAGGAGCTGATTTTCCTGCCAAAAGAATAACCGTAAACTTGGCG
Organism: Patescibacteria group bacterium; assembly: GCA_038061615.1. GTDB lineage: Bacteria > Patescibacteriota > Microgenomatia > Levybacterales > UBA12049 > 2-01-FULL-38-21. The sequence goes on from JBBTYY010000033.1 coordinate 234, forward strand.
CCTGCGGATTTGCCAAAAGAAGGCCCGTCTTATGATTTGCCAATCGCACTTGGAATTCTTTTGGCATCCGAGCAGCTCAAGGCAGAAATCGATGATGCTCTTTTTCTAGGAGAACTTTCTTTGGATGGAAGACTAAGGCACACAAACGGAATTCTGCCGCAAGTAATAATGGCAAAAAATAAAAAACTTACTAGGGTTTTTCTACCGAGTATAAACGCAAACGAAGCTTCAATCTTACAGGGAATAAAAATTTATCCCGTTCCATCTCTTATCTCTCTTTTTAAACATCTGACAAATACGGAGGAAATAAAACCTCAAAAACATATTAATATCAACTCATTTTTAAAAGATGAGGTTTTTGATCTTGACATGAACGACATAAGAGGACAGGAACAGGCAAAAAGGGCAATGGAAATTGCAGCAGCAGGAGCCCACAATATTTTATTAAAAGGCCCGCCGGGTGCCGGAAAAACAATGCTGGCGCGAACACTTCCATCTGTTCTTCCAAAACTTACCTTCGATGAGGCTTTAGAAGTTACAAAAATATATAGCATCTCAGGACTTTTGGATAAAAAATCTCTTGCAATAAGGAGACCGTTTAGATCTCCGCATCATACCACTTCTCATATTGGACTAATCGGAGGAGGAAATGTTCCAAAACCCGGCGAGATATCCTTAGCCCACAGAGGCATATTATTTTTGGACGAGTTTGCGGAATTTCCGCGTCATGTTCTTGAGGCACTAAGACAGCCTATGGAAGATGGTGAAATTACAATTTCAAGAGCAAGCGGACGGGTTCTTTTTCCTTCTAAATTTATGCTTGTTGCGGCACAAAATCCGTGCCCGTGCGGATTCTATGGAGATAAAACTAAAGAATGTAAGTGCAATTTAAATCAAATACTTAGATACCAGAAAAGGGTTTCAGGCCCAATGCTTGATAGAATAGACATCCATTTGGATGTTCCAGCCGTTAAGACAGAAAAACTTGTTTCAAATGAAAGAAACTTAAAAGCTGAAACATCAAAGGAAATAAGAAAAAGAGTTCAAAAGGCAAGAGATATGCAGCTTAAAAGATATAAGAAGAAAAAAATTACATCAAATGCCGAGATGTCTACAAAAAATGTAAAAGAATTTTGCGTTTTATCCCCTGAAAGTTTGGAAATTTTAAGACTTGCGGTTGAGCGGATGAATCTTTCGGCAAGATCTTATTTTAGAACAATAAAGATAGCCCGAACTATTGCGGATCTGGAACAGTCTATAAGAATAAAGCCCGTTCACATAGCAGAATCTCTTCAATACAGACCAAAACAGGAAACAACATAGCTATGCTACAATAAATGGTAATGGAAAAAGGTCTGTCTTCAAAAGAAGTTGAGGAAAATCTACTCAAATTCGGCAGGAACACCATTCGGGGGAAAAAAACCACATCCGAAGTTCAGCTTTTCTTTTCCCAATTCCCAAGTTTTATAAATGGCATCCTACTCCTAGCTTCTCTTTTTTCCTTCTACATAGGCAGCTATGTTGACGGTCCTTTAATCTTGGTAATCCTTATCCTGAGCGCTTCTTTCTCTTTTCTTCAGGAATATAGAGCCGAGAAGGAACTTGAAAAATTAAAGAATCTAATATCTCCCACAAGCCGAGTGCTTCGAAATGGGAAGGAAGAGGAAATTCCAAGCGTTGATATAGTATATGGAGATTTGGTAATTCTCAACGAGGGAGACAAAATCCCCGCAGACGGAATAATCGTTCACAGTTCGGATTTTGAAATAGATGAGTCAATAATCACAGGGGAATCCGCATCTGTTATAAAAGACTCTCATGAGGAAGTATTTTCAGGAACTTTAATTATTAAGGGAAAAGCTCATATAAAAATTACAAAGACAGGGAAAAACAGCAGGCTTGGGCAAATAGCAGAAACTCTCTCCCAGATAAAAGTTGAGAAAACCCCCCTTCAAAAACAATTAGATAAAGTCGGAAAAGTAATTTCCGTAATAATAGTTATTATTGCATCTCTGCTAGTACCTATAGGCATATCAAACGGCCTTCACTTTTTCCCCTTAGTTCTTTTGGCTGTAAGCATTGCGGTTGCGGCAATCCCCGAGAGTCTTCCCGCAGTTATTACAATCACTCTTGCAATTGGCACCGGAAGAATGGCAAGAAACAAAGCGATTGTCAGAAAAATGGCATCGGTTGAAACTCTGGGAGCAATTCAGGTTCTTCTCATTGATAAGACAGGAACGTTAACCCAAAACTCAATGCGAGTCAAAAACTTCTGGATAATGGATAAGAAAAATTTAAAACAACTTCTTATGACTGCCGTTTTGGGAAATACCGCAGCTCTTATAGAAAAAGCATCGGAAAACAAATTTGATATCGTAGGTGACCGTACAGACGGAGCAGTTCTTCTCTGGGCTAAGGAACAAAACGGGGATACAAAATCACTTATGGACGGCGGCAAGATAATTGAGGAGAACACCTTTGATCAGGAAAGTAAAACAATAAGTACGGTTTTTGAAGAGGGGGGACAAAGATACGTATTTGTAAGAGGAGCTCCTGAGTCAATCCTTGAAAAAAGCAAGGTTTCAGAAGAAGAGAAAAATAAAATAAATAAGATAATGGAAGATTATGCAAGAGAAGGACTAAGAATTATAGGGTTTGGCTCAAAAATTGAGAAGCATGAAAAAGAAACCGACAGGGATCATATAGAAAATAATCTGGAATTCTTAGGAATTGTAGGTATTCATGATGCTCCACGGCCTGATGCGAAAGATGCGGTAGAAAGTGCAAAAAAAGCGGGAATAAAAGTAATAATGGTTACGGGAGACAATGAAATTACTGCCTTAACTATTGCAAAAGAAGTCGGGCTTATTGATAAAGACGAGGACGTCGTAACCGGACAGGAACTTTCAAAAATGACAGACGAAGAACTTAAAAAGATTATTGAAAAAACAAGAATATTCGCAAGAACTACTCCAGAGGATAAGTTAAGACTGACTACTCTATTTAAAAATCTGGGATACATTGTGGGTGTTACGGGAGACGGAGTAAATGACGCTCTTGCTCTTAAAAAAGCAGATGTAGGCGTTGCGATGGGAGAAAGAGGAACAGATGTAGCAAAAGAAGCAAGTGATATCGTACTTACGGATGACAGCTTCTCAACACTTATAAAAGCCATTCTTGAAGGAAGAACCATTTACAATAACATAGTCAAATCAATTGTCTATCTCCTTTCGGGAAACCTCTCCGAACTCTCCCTTATTTTCTTTGGTCTTCTTCTTGGACTTCCCTCTCCTCTTCTCCCTACTCAGATACTGTGGATGAATATTGTAACAGACGGTCTTCCTGCCTTGGCCCTGGCAAGTGATTACAAGAATAAAAAAGTGCTCGGAGACTCTCCGCGCAACCCTAAACAGCCTATACTAACTAGCGGAAGAATCATGTTTATCGGTGCTGTAGGCTTTGCAGTTTCAGGTCTTCTGATTTTCATTTTTTCAATGCTGCTTAAGTCAAACTCTGAGGTTTTTTCAAGAACCGTAATTTTTAACCTACTTGTTCTTTTTCACTTTGGTATAGTTCTTCTGGTTAGGGGACGCGAGATGCTTTCCCCCAATAAGTTCTTATTTATCTCTCTTTTTATTATTTTTACTCTTCAAATTGCAATTACTTTCGTTCCTTTTTTTCAGAGGATTTTTCACTTGGGTTTTTAAAGAAGCCTTTTGTTGTTTTTTATCTTTTTCAAGGTAGTAATCCTCAAGGAGTTCAACTAGAGGCAATTATATCAGAAGAGAAATCTAAGAGTAGTTTTGTGTTGATTTAAAAACTGAGAAGGCGTAACTACTTGTAAGTTCTTATATTTTTTAAGCGTTAATAAATCCTTATCGCCTGTTATAAGAAAACTGCATTTCCCCAACACTGCGGTTTCCAAGACCATATTATCGGCCGCGTCTCTCAATCCAAAATCTCTTCCTTGAAGAGAAACCAACTCTGAGATTGATTGGATATAGGAAACTGTTCCATTTGCTGCAAACGTCGGGGTTTGAAAATTTACAATCATTTTTTCTTTCAACTCATCCAGAATTGCATTCGAAGTAATAGATATCAAGTTTTTCTCTTCAATCAGATAAACTATTTGAGCCGGCTTTCCCAAGAAGTATAATGCAGATAACCAAACGTTTGTATCATTAACTATTCTTGGAGGTTTTTGCACGTCTGCCTTTCATTACCGCTTGAAGAATATCCATCTCTGTAAGTTTTCTCTGTTTTGCATATGTCCGAAAAGGACTTGCGAGAGTTTCCCAAGTAAGTTCTCCTTTTTGAAGAGAGAGAAGTGTTTTTATGGCAGAATTAACAAACTCAGAAGGCGTCCTAAACGTTCCCTTTTTAACTTGCTTTTCTACCTCTTGTGCTAAATTCCTAGGAAGTGAAATTGTCGTTTGCATACAAAAGTATTGTATCAAGTTTTATTCTTTCTTTCAACCATGGGACAATTATAGCAATTTATATTTTCAACTAACAGTAGCTCTATTAATTACGTTGTATCTTTACGCTATAACGTACTATTGTAATTTGTGTAATCATAAAATCTCAAGCAGCGGTTCTTCCCATCCAAAAGATGTCTCTATACCTTTTAATCTTTTAAATTCCTTATTACATTCTGCATCTATTTTTGCAAACTCAAGAAGCATTTTTACTGCTTCTTCAATAAATCCACCAACAGTTCCGTCGGAATCATCAACCCCACCACTAGACAATTTTTTATCTAACCGCAAAAGCAAGTCCACTGTAAGCTGTGCTGTCTGTTTGCCTGCGGGCAATTCTGATAATAAAGCCGATAAGCGGTTGCAACCTTCCTCAAGCGAATTTTGGTAAGAAAACCAAATTCGAGATGGTCCTAAATATGGCTTGATATAGCGTACAGCCCCAGTCAATTCTTTTTTAAATGATAAGAGTTCCGTTTTTGTAAGATTACCCGCACGTCCGCTAAAAATTAGCTGATTTCTTTGAAGTTTATCTTCGTCGGTTAAAATTTTACCATTCTTAACGGCATAAATAGCAACCGCTATCATATGTTTACAAAGCGTATCATTGACTCCGAGATAACAAGTGCAGTTTCCGATATCGAAAATTCGGCTTGAGACAAATACCTGATATGGACTGCTTCCAATTACTACAGCAAAATATCCGTCAAATTGATTCTTAAACTCTGTAACGCATCCGCGCTCATATAAACCAACTGCCTTTTGAAAAGTTGGAGAATCGGTAGCAAATTTGATTTTATCCAAGTCGTATTTAGAAAACATATTATTGAGAATTTTAAGCTGGGGCAATTATATCAGAAAAAATTGTTATAATTAATTATGGGCAAGAAGATCGGAAAGCATATTCCAAAAATTTTGCCACTCAAGAAGCCTCTTCAGAAAGAAAATCTTAAGACATGGAGCGGAGATGTACCGCTGAACATTGCAAAATATGACAGAATTTCTTTTTCGGTATTAATAAATGAAAAGCGCAATATTAGAAAAATAGAAAATATTTCCTATGATATTTTAATTGAAAATGAATGGGTTTGGATAATAAGATTTGATGATCATGGAGGAGTTGGATTGTTTCATAAGCATACTAAAATAACTTTAAACGACGAAAGAGACATTGAATCTTATGAAGGAGTGAAGAAATCAAAAAGTAAGAGAAAGCAGTTTAATTGGGCATTTAAAGATATTAAAAGAAATTATTTAATTTATAGATCGAAATTTCTTAAGAACAGCGGACTTGACTTGTATTAACCAAAAATATATTGTATTATTACACTCCTATAATAAAACAGGTGATAAAATATTTTATATGAGCAAAAAAAAACAAACCCAAAAAAATATAGACTTAACTCAGAAACTTCTTGATTATTTAGTAAGTACACCTAAATTATCTAAGCTGCCTAAAGACGTTTCTTTCGTACCGTTTTCTAAAAAAGATGAAAATTTAAATAAAGCAAATGAAGAACTTTTGGAATCTTTAGTAAAAGAAGAAAAACCGGTCGTAAAAGCGCAAGAACCAAAAACTTCAAAAGGCAACTGGACCATTACTCCTGTAAATTTCTAGAATAGAACTTCAAAATCTCACTACGAATATCAAATCGGGGCAATTATATCAGAAGTGTTTATTCTTTTGCGGCAATCATGGAGACTTCAATTTTTGCTCCAAGAGGCAACTCTTTTACGCACACCATTTCTCTGGCAGGAAAAGGTTCGGAGAAATAGCTACTATAAACCTCGTTGACCTTTGAGTACAAAGACATATCTGTTGTGTATATAGTTGTCTTAACTACATCTTTAAATGATGTCCCTGCTTTTTCTAATATCTTTTGAAGATTTTTCATAACTTGGTGAGTTTGCTCCTCGATCGTCCCCTCTAATAATTTTCCCTCATTAGTTAAATAAACCTGTCCTGAGGTAAATATAAATCCATTTCTTGAAACTGCTGGAGAAAAAGGCAATGTCATAAATTAATTATATCAACTTTTGTTGTTTTTTGGATTCTTCGGGAAGTTTTTTGCCAAAGTGTTCGTAGGCGGCAGCTGTTGCGATTCTTCCTCTGCTTGTTCTTTTAAGAAATCCTATTTGGAGAAGATACGGCTCTACTACTTCTTCAAGTGTCCCGACATCTTCAGATATCGTTGATGCAATAGTTTCAAGTCCGACCGGCCCACCCCCATGCTTGTCAATTATTGCCTTTAAGAATCTTCGATCAGAACTATCAAGGCCCATCTCATCCACTTCAAGCATTTTTAAAGCTTCGTGAACTAATTCTTCTGTAATCTTCCCTTCTCCTTTAACTTGCGCAAAATCCCTTGCTCTTTTTAAAAGCTTTAGGGCAATTCTAGGTGTTCCTCTTCCCCTTTTTGCAATCTGTTTTATACTTTCCGCGTCTATTAAAACCTTGAGCTTCTTTGCGGCATTCTCAACAATCTTTTCAAGATCTAAAGGGTCGTAAAAGTTAAGACGGTGAACTACGCCAAATCTATCCCGAAGAGGCGCAGACATAAGACCAATTCGCGTTGTTGCGCCGATTATTGTGAACTTTGGAAGATCAAGCCGCAGAGTACGGGCGCTCGGCCCTTTTCCCAAAACTATATCCAGGGCAAAGTCCTCCATTGCAGGATAAAGCGTCTCTTCAACCACTTTATTTAGTCTATGAACCTCATCGATAAAAAGAACATCTCCGTTTTCAAGATTGGTAAGGATTGACGCAAGATCTCCTGCCCGCTCGATCGCAGGTCCTGATGTAACACGGATATTTGAACCCATTTCTTTTGCAATAATATGGGAAAGTGTAGTTTTGCCAAGCCCGGGAGGACCATACAGAAGAATATGCTCGATTGCCTCTTTTCTTTTTTTAGCAGCGGCTATTCCAATCTTTAGTGACTCTTTTACTTGTCCTTGTCCTAAAAATCCCTGCCAATCTGAAACCCGAAGTGATGTGAACATCATTTCCTCTTCGGGCTCTGTCTCCTCAATTTTTCTTTTTGTATCTTTTGTCATTTTAACAATTTAACAATTGATTTTATTTTCCTAAATATTTTAAAGCAAGTCTTATTTTCTCCTCAGTCGTTTCTGCGTTTTTCCCAACTGCACGAAGCGCATCCTGTGATTCTTTTCCGGTAAAGCCAAAACTTTTAAGAACTGCCAGAACTTCCGAAGATGCGCCGTCTGTCTGTCCTGATAAATCCAACTCTTCAAGACTACCAAGTTTTCCCTTAAGTTCTATGATAATTTTTTGTGCATTTTTTCGCCCAAGCCTGGGAACTGCAGTAAAAAAATCCACGTTGCCTTTGATAATCGCCTCAATTATTGAATCGCGTGTCCCAATTGAAAAGATATTTAAAGCAGTACGAGGACCAACGCCTGAGACAGATATCAATTGCTCAAATAATTTTAAATCTGAAATATCCGCAAACCCAAAAAGATCCAGTGTATCTTCCCTAACATGAGTATATGTAAATAACTTTAAATCTTCTTTTATTTTTGCATGAGAAAAAATTTTACTTGGAACTAAAACCCTATACCCCACTCCCGAAACATCCAAAATAATATATTGTCCGTCGGCAAATTCTACTTTTCCTCTAAGCGAGCCTATCATATTTTCTCCCCCATTTTTCTTGAAAATAAATGTGTAAGTCCCACAGCCAATGCATCCGTAGTATCGTCGAGCTTTGGAATCGTCTTAAGATTTAAAATTGTTTTTATCATTTTGCCAACTTGTGCTTTCTCTGCCCTGCCATAACCCGTAACTGCTATTTTAACTTGTAAAGGCGTATATACTGCAAGATTCAAGTTTTTTTGAGAGCAGGCAAGAAGAATAACTCCCCTTGCTTGTCCTACAACAAATGCGGTTTTTGCATTTGTATTAAAGAACAATTCCTCAATCGCAATTGACTCGGGAGAATATTTTTTTATTAATTTTAAAATTTCAGTATAAATTTCCTCAAGTCTCTTCTCAACATTTTTTTTTGGGCTCGTCTCGATACAACCGTAACTTTCAACTTTGAATTTTCCATTTTCAACTCTTACTACTCCCCATCCGGTTCTTGCAATCCCCGGATCTATACCTAAGACTCGCATAAGTTGAGTAAATTATACCACTAAAATAACTGTTGTAATAAAGTAAAAGTTACTGTAGAATATAAATCCTATTGATATTGAGCTTATCGAAATATTTATGGTGAGCTAGCAGAAGTATGAAGAGAGAAAAACTTACAGTTGAAAAAAGAAAAGTTTTGGGTAAAAAAGTTAAGAAACTTCGAAGAGAAGGGATTCTTCCTGCAAATATTTACGGCAAAGACATGAAGTCTTTAGCTGTTCAGGCGGCTCTAAAGGATTTTGATAAAGTTTTCAAAGAGGCAGGAGAGACAGGTTTGGTTGATGTTATGGTAGACAACCAAACTATTCCGGTTTTGATCCACAACATCCAGACTGATTATTTGGGAAATTATCTTCATGCGGATTTTTACAAAGTTAATCTTAAGGAAAAAGTTAAAACAATGGTTCCCATTTTAATTGTCGGCGAACCAAAAGCAGTAGTTGACAAGATAGGTCTTTTAATGAACATTCTCTCCGAAGTAGAAGTAGAAGCATTGCCGGAACAACTTCCTGAGCATATAGAAGTTAATGTAGAAAATCTAGCGCTCGTCGATGAACAAATAACTGCCGTTGATATAAAAGCACCGGAAGGAGTTGCAATTTTAACAGACCCCAGCCAGGTTATTGTAAAAATTGGAGCACTTGTAAGTAAAGAGGCAGAAGAACTTGTGGCGCAAGAAGCAGCATCAGCCGAAGAAGCAAAAGCAGAAGGCGGAGCGCCAGTTGAAGGCGCCGAAGGTGAGGCTTCAGCAGAAGAAACAAAACCTGAAGAGGGTAAAAAAGAGGAAGCAGCCAAACCAAAACCCGAGAAAAAATAACTTAGCTCTATTTCTCGTTTAAGATACTTCCTAATCTTCTTCCGCTTTTAAAATTCGGATCAAGTCTTAAAACTTCTTTTAAATATTCTCTTGATTTACTAAAGTCTTTTAATTGATACTCCAAAATCGCTAACTCAAAATAAGAATCTCTAAAGCCCGGGTACTTTTGATTTATGGATTTCCAGAATTTTATTTGAGTTTCAATATTCTCTCGTTTTTCGCTTAATCTTTTGTTTTCCTGGTAATTCTTATAAGAATCTGCTCCAACAATTACAATTGCTCCAAGAATAATCGCAGAAACAAAACCGGCAGTAATTAATCTCCATTGATGCTTCTTAATTCTCTTGAAATATTTTTGCTCGGTAATAAATCGGAAAATATTCGGGAATTCAATTGACGATTTTAATTTTTCTTTATTCATTTTTGGGCCAGGAATCTATCATTAAAGACTGTCCAAAATTAAATCTTTGATATATTTCCTCTGTAACAAAGGGCATTATGGGGTGAAGAAGCTTTAAGAGAATTAAGAATAATGAATTAAGAATTAAGAATGAATCCTTATCAATTCTACTTTTCACATCTTCTATGTATTTATCCGCAAATTCATGCCAGGCAAAATCATATAGCCTTTCTGCCGCGTGATTAAAATCATATTTTTCCAAATCATTAGTAATTGCTTCTATTAATTCTTCTGTTTTTTTAATAATCTTTTTATCATTTTGAGTTTTTGCAATTTTTAGTAATTTTTTTATGTCATTCTGAGGCAAAGCCGAAGAATCTAGATCCTTCACTGCGCTCAGTATGACATCCTTTTTTTTCATCTCAATAAATCGCCCCATGTTCCAAAGCTTATTTGTAAAATTTCTAGCTGATTGAAGTTTTGGATATGAAAGAGATTGATCATTTCCAAATGCTGTTCCAAAAACCAAAGCAAAACGAACAGCATCTGCGCCGTACTGATCTACTAATTCTAAGGGATTAACTATATTTCCGCGACTTTTGCTCATTTTTTTACCCAAAGGATCATTAACAAGCCCGTGCAATACGACATTCTCAAAAGGAATTTTCGAAGTAGCATAAAGCCCTACCATAATCATTCGGGCAACCCACCACCTTAAAATATCATAGCCTGTTTCCATAACAGATGTTGGGTAAAAGTATTCATAATCTCCGGGCTTTGTTGTTTTTAAGGTTGCAAACGGCCATTGAGATGAAGAAAACCAAGTATCAAATGTGTCAGGATCTTGTTTTAAATCTTTTGAACCGCATCTGGGACATTTTTCCGGCTTCTCGCCATCGGTTATAATCCATTTTTTATTTTTGTCATTCTGAGGCGAAACCGAAGAATCCAAAGATCCTTCACTTCGTTCAGGATGACATTCTGAACAAAACCATGCAGGAATTCTAATTCCCCAGACAATTTGTCTTGAAATATTCCAATCCCTAATATTCTCAAGAAACTGAAAATAAATCTTTTCGAATTTTTTAGGATATATTTTTATTTTCCCTTTTTTAACAACTTCTATTGCGGGTTTGCTCAAGGGTTCCATTTTTATAAACCACTGGGGCAAAAGCATAGGCTCAATTGTTGTTGTGCATTTATAGCAAACTTCAATTACATGAGTGTATTCATAATCAATTTTCTCAATAAGTCCCATCTTTTCCATATCTTCCGCTACGCGCTTACGCGCTTCCTTAACCCTAAGCCCCTGATATTTCCCTGCGTGTTTATTAAGTCGGCCATCAAAATCAATTACTTGAATTCTTCTTAAATTATGCCGCAAGCCAATTTCAAAATCCTTTAAATCGTGAGCTGGGGTTACTTTTGCAACACCAGTTCCAAAATTTGGGTCTATTGCTTCATCTCCTATAACCTTTACTTTAAATTTGCCAATAACTCCTTTTACCTCTATTTCCTTCCCTATCCATTCTTTATATCTTTTATCTTTGGGATTAACCGCAACCGCCGTGTCTCCAAATTTTGTCTCAGGCCGAACGGTTGCCAGAATAAAAGGCCCGTATCTTAAATAATAAAGAGGGTCTTTTTGTTCTTTATGATTTACCTCAAGATCAGAAAATGATGTGCCGCACTTTGTACAGTAATTAACGAGTCTTTCTCCGCGATAGATAAGCCCATCATCATACATTTTCTTAAATGTTTTATAAACTATTTTTATGATATCTTCATCGAGAGTAAACTTATTTCGACTCCAGTCAAGAGAAAAACCAAGACGTTTTAGCTGATTTTGCATCCCCTTTTTGTTTTCCAAAACATAATCTAAAATCATTTTGTAAAGTGTTTCCCTGTCAAAATCAAATCGGGATTTACCTTCCTTCTCAAGTTTTTTTTCAAAAACAAACTGAGTTTCAAAACCAGCATGATCTGATCCCGGCAGCCAAAGCGTTGAATCTCCTTTCATCCGATGGTACCGAATAAGAATATCCTCCGCCACATACATGGCATGGCCAAAATGAAGCGGCGCGTTTGCATTTGGAGGCGGAAGAATTATTGAAAATGGTTTTTTAGCTTGTCCTGAGCTCTTCGAGTCTGAGCCTGAGGGTTCATCCCTCAGAGTCGAATGACTTGCCGAAGGATCGGTTTTGGGAATAAAGTATCTATTCTTCTCCCACATTTTATAAATTTTTTCTTCTACTTTTTTGTGATTATAAATTTTGTCCATGTTAATCCTTTTGAATAGAAATATTGTATCATACTATAACCTTGTTTCACATTTCAATATGCGAAAATTCTTTGAACTGTAAACCTGTTTCGCAGATTCTATTGAAAGGGGCTTCCAAAAGATAAAGACTTATTTTTGAGTTAATTCCACTTGAATTTCCCGATCTTGATTTAAGTCTTCTTGTAAAATTACTTTTTGATTTTGATCTCTTAACCCTTTAGATGCTGACAAGGCTCTAAGGGTTGATGGATATGAAAATATAAAATCAATTGGATAATTCTCTGTTCCCGGTTGTTTAAATAGTTTTAAATTATACAAGACTAAAGGGGAATCGGGAGAAATTTTTTGGGGAAGAGAGTATTCTATATCTATTTTTTTTAGTTTTCCCGAGGGAACCATTACTAAAAATCCGTAAATTGTTTTATTTATCTCATTTGTACTATCAACTTCAAGTCCGGCTGGTGGTGTAAAATTTTTGGCTTCGTAGACAAGAGGATCTGTTACGGCTTTTACAATTTTTTGAGAGTTTCCATCAATTGTTATTCCATTTAAAAAAGCTTCCTTTGGTACAATAAATCTAATATAATTTTTATAGTCTCCGCCCGGCCATTTTGTAGAATCATTCTTAAGCGATAAAGAAAGTTTTGACAAGAGTGTTCCATCCTCTTTTAATTGAACTCTGTAGGAAACGCTTCTTCCTATAAAATAGTTAGCTTTATTTACTCCAAGATTTGCTTCATTTACTCCTACAAAGTCATTTACCGATGAGTCGGCTTGTGTTCTTTCGTCCCAAACAGAGGAAGACAAACCGTTTACGGTAAAAGTCTTTTGAACTTGAGGATTGGCAAAAGCAAATAAAATATGTTTTTCCAAAACAGAATCTCCTATGGATTTTAAAATAGAGATGTAGGGAAGTTTTTTTTCAGAGGAAATTTTATTATTAATTGCTTTATAAAGAAATGTTAAAAAATCTTTTTTTTGTGTTGATGAAGGGAAAAAATTTTTTTCCGAATGAGCTTGTGTCAGATAGAAAAAATTATTCCTATCGACAGTTTCCTTATATTCCGGAACGTAAATCGGCCCCAGGGCAGAAATCAGATTTTTGACAAAAGACACATCAGCGCCGATCACGCCATCAACTGTCTGTCCTGTTTCCTCAAAAAGAAAAAAAGCGGCAGAAGAAGCAGCGGAGGGAAAATCCAGATCAAAGTTACTGTCTCGCAAATACCAATGAACAGAAGGAAGGTATCTCCTTATAGGGTAGGGAGGTTCAACATGACCCTTTAATTGTCCATCTGCTTCGTAAACATCGTGTATGGAAAATTTTTCTATTTTCCCCTTGTTAAGAGTCAAAATTCCATATGATCCTATAAATCCTCCGCCTGGGCGAAGCTCCATGTTGTTCTGAAAAAGAATTAAATATTTCTTTTTTTCCTCCCCCAAAAAAATATTGGGAAGCACGTCTTGAATATTAAAGGCAAGTGCTATTAAATGATTAAAAGGCTCAATTTTTTTTCTAAACTCCTGAGAAAGACTATTTTGTGCTTCTAATTCTTTAAACAGAATTAGAGATTGCTTGATAAAGCTTGTTGAAGAAATTATATCTTCATTTGGATTAACACTTTCCCCTGTAAAAACATTTTTAAGAAGACCGAATGATTTTATTACGTAATCTGCTGCTTCTGAGGTCTTTTTTCCGGACTCGATATTTTTCGAAAAAATATCTATGGAATTTTCTTTTCCGATAAGCTTGAGCTCAACAGCCAATGTTTTTAATGAATATCTTGATAAATTGAATAAATTTACAGAAGATGAAACTAAAGCTTGAACCGATTTCAAATCTCCTTTTTCTATAGAATTTTTTGCGCTGTTTAAATTAATAAAACCTAGAAAAAAGAAAAAGTAGGTTGACAAAAATGGGAGTAATAAAAAAAATGCTAATAAAAAAAAGGGGTATAAGAACTTTTTAATTGTGCCTCTTTTTTCTTCGTATAATTTTTTTTGATTAAAGTCTTTTATTTCATTATCCCCTGCTTTTTCTTTTAAATTTATATCTTTAATTTTTGTCTGATAGGGGTAATCGTCGGGCAGCAGATACTCTCCTTCTTCCTCCTTTGCAAAATCTTTTTCCCCAACTTTCCCGGAAGGCTTAAGGTCTATAAGAATATTTGGGTCCTTTTTTTGAATTAAATGAGCTAAAGATATTAAAGTTATCGGATATTTTGGAAGCAAATAAAAAATTTTAGATTTACTATTTGTACCAAAACCTGCCTTAAGTATTCCGGAAATCAAATCATCAAAGTGAACTGGAAAAACCTTTTTAAGCCCTTCTCCCGGAACCTCAATTCTTTTAAATTTTTTAGCTTGTATTAAAAAGGTGTTAACCTCATTGTCAAAAACCAGCGCTTCTCCCTCTCCAAAAATATCTCCATGGAGAATAATTTTTGTTTTTCTATACCCCATAAGATCAGATTTTGTCTCATGAGCCAAATTTAAAAAATAAGTTATAAAAATAAGAGCGGAGTTATCATCTTTTGCCTTTTTAATAAAACCTTGAATTGATTTTCTTGTCCCAATGTCATTCCCGAATATAATGATATAAGAATAATTATTGTCTGGGATCTCTGGAAATTTCTTACGATAGGGGACGTAGATGATATTAGAATCTTCTTCCCTAAAAGTACCGCTTACTAAGACTACCAATAAATCTTTGCTTAATCTTAAAGCCAAAGAAGATCCAATGATTCCAATTTTATCAACTATTAAAACCGGTTTATCTAAATCATTTGGATCTTCTTCTAAGACAAGGGCAGGCCTCTTCATTAAGCCTATTTTAGGCTAATTAAGTTTCTCTGTCTAGCGCTAGATTAACGTACTTGTCTGCCTCTTTGTTTTTTTCTCTTGGAATATAGGAGTAATTTATGGGTATTCCAATTTCCGACTCTTTTTCTCTGACCTGAAATAATAAGCTTGCAAGCTGCAAATTTTTTATTTTAAACAATCCGATAATTTGTGAACAGACGAGATTTGAATCGAGAAAAAAATTAATTTCAGTATCATTTGAGAGTTTCTCTCTATTCTCGATTATCCAGAAAAGGGCTGCGATTACCGCTTTATATTCTGCGACATTATTTGTGCAAAAGCCTATTTTTTTTCCAAAACCTGCAACCTCTCTGCCACTTTCATCTTTTATAAAAACTCCAATTGCCGAAGGCCCAGGATTACCCCGCGCACCGCCGTCTGTAAATACATTTAGTTTTTGAATCTTGTCCATATTAAGCCAAAAATAAATGATAGCAAAAGTTGGCCCTGTTGAACAGTAAGAAAATAATGATCAAACGAACCAAGAGCCAAAATTGATAAAAAAACTATAATTTTATAGTTAATTAAATCTCTTTTCCAAAAAGCCTTTTTAAAAGTTTTAGCCAAAAACCCAATAAAGTAAATAAGTCCTATTATTCCGGTTTGAACAGCGACTAATAAAAAGGCGTTGTGGGTAGGCTGAAGATAAAAAATTACATTATTTGTTTTTTGAACTTGTGCTAACTCAATTAAAAAATTATTTAAACCGGTTCCAAGGAATGGATGACTTTTGATAATCGTAAAAGAGCTTTTCAAAAGATCTTCTCTTTGAGAAAATGACTCATCGTAAAGACTGAGGTTTGAGAATCTTGAAATAATAGGCGTATAAAAAACAGAAAATATAACAATAGAAATAAATATTAAAAAAAAGGCTATGTTTTTTTTCAGAAAATTTTTTCCTGCTTTTGATGTTAAAAAAATAAATATAATAATTAGCCAAAGTAAAATTGCAATTCTGCTAAAAGTTAGTGTCAAAGCCAAAGTGCCGCCTATTAAGGACATTGAGTAGAGAATTTTTCTCAACTGTTTTTTTGTTGATCCTAAGCTGAATAAAATTATTGTCATTCCTATAAGAAGATAGCCTCCTAAAACATTTGGATGGGAAAAAGTTCCGTAAGGTCTTAGAATCAATTCTCCGTTTATAGATGCATTTGCTACTCCGGGAGTCTGCCCATTAAAAGTTCTCTCTCCAAAAAAATAAAAAAATTCTCCTATCGAACTCTGTTTTAAGTATTGGGCAACTGAAAGCATTGACTCAAAAATTATTGCAACTGAAAAAACAAATAAGATTTTTTTAAAGTTAATTTTTGTTACAAAACGGGTGGTATAAGCTCCAAAAAAAATAAATTCAAAAAGCTTAAAAAGGCCGTAAAAACCAGCCAATGGACTTTTAGAGAAAATAACTCCCAAAAAAAGAAAAACAATTAAAAAAAGCAGATTTATAGACAACCAAGAAAATCTTTTAAATAATTTACTAAGATATTTTATTTGAAGACTGGTAATAAAAAAAATGAAAAGCAGAAGAATTAGGATGTCTGTCAAGTAAACGGTGGGGGAGAGATAATCTATCCTTATTCCTAAAATGTAAGAAAAGCTTGGCCAAAAATGCCGGCCAAATTGTGTTGGAAGAAAAAGCAGGGTTAAAAAGAAAAGCGCATTCTCTATTTTACTATTTTGGGCGAATAATAAGGACCCTGTCTCGACCTTCACCGACTGATTCGGAGATAACCTCTTCATCATCCTTAAGAGCAAGATGGACAATCCTTCTTTCCCAAGCTTTAAGCTCTGGTAGGGTAATTTCCCTTCCTTGACTCATCACCTTATTTTTTGCATCCAACGCAGTATTTTTTAGCCATTCCTCTCTGTTTTTCTTATAATCTCCAACCTCTAAGGAAATTCTTAAGAATCGATTTAATTTTTTTGAAATTACTATAGAAAGAACAAGCTGCAGAGACTCTAGAATATCCCCATGTCTTCCAATAACAACGCCGCTATCCGGGGTATCAAGCACTATATCTACTGCTTCATCGCCAAAATTAATTTCTATACCACCTTCTATTCCAAGCAGCTTTAGCAGTTCCTCTGTCGTATCTTTTATAATTTTTTCTTCTTTTTTAGTCATGTTATTTTATATTTAAAAATTTAAAATCCTTAAGGCCACCCCATCCCAAAATTAAATATTGCTGCACGATACCAAAAATAGTGAATGTATTCCAGTAGAGAGAGAGTCCAATCGGAAATGTATATGAGAAAAATCCGATCATAACCGGGAAAATATAAAGAGACTGGGATTGAAACGCACTTGCAAAATCATCTTTTTTCTTTTCCTTTTTATCTTTATTTTTGTCTTTCCCTTTATGAGGAATCATCATTTTAGATTGGATAAACTGAAATAAAAATGTTAGAAGAGGAACCACTAAGATAAGAGGCCCTATTTTTGAGATTAAACCTGCAGGATTTTGACCAAGAGGGATACCAAGAAAATTTGGATCCCATGATCCGGAAAGTTTTAAGAAATCAAAATAAACGATTTTATTTATACTCGATACGACATCTTTTGCTCCCAGACTCACTATCTGCTGAAGAACCGAGTAAAGTCCCCATATAATAGGTATCTGTACTATAACGGGGAGGCATCCAGCAGCAGGATTTACTCCAAATTCCTTGTATAGCTTCATTGTTTCTGCCTGAAGTGTCTTAGCATCTCCCTTATGCTTGTCCTTAAGCCTTGAAAGGTGAGGTGTAACTTCCTGCATTTTTTTTGAAGCCTTAAGCTGAGAGGTTGTTAAAGGATATAAAATAAGTCTTATTACTATTGTCAAAATTATGATGGAAAAACCAAGAGAATATGGAATATGGAGAAAGAATAGAATCTTATATATTCCTACCAGTATGTTGATAATAGGATTGACTAGTATATAATTAAATGACTCGATCATAATTTAGCTTATAGAAAGGCTGACATTTAAGAAGCCTTATAAAAGATAGATAACCTCCTTTAAAAACTCCCTCTTTCTCAATGCTTAATCGGGCGTACTGCGAACATGTTGGATAAAATCTGCAAGAACTCTTAATCCCCAAAATATTCCTTAAAAAAACCGAAAAGAATCTCTGATAACCAATAATTAAAAGTAGTATTAGATATTTCATTTAATTTTTTTAAATAGTTTTTTTACCGATTCACAAATTTCTTCTATCTGCCTGTCTTTTATTTTAGGTCTTACTATCATAAGTATATCTTTTCCGGACGGCAAATCGTTTTTATTTTCTTCTATACAGCGCCTGATTTGTCTTTTGATCTTATTTCTTATTACTGCTCTTTTATCTATTCTTTTAGAAACTACAACTGCAAATCTTTTATATTCTGTCTTATTCTCAGCAATTTTTATCAAAAAAAAATTAGAAGATATCTGATTTTCTTTTGTAAACCTTATGTTTTTGGGCAACCGCAGCCCCTTTTTAAACATTGAGTTTAAATAGTAATTCTTTTTCTTCCCTTTTTTATTCTTCTTTTGATAACTTTTTTACCCGCATGCGTGTTTTTTCTATGCATGTATCCATGCTTTCTTTTTCGCTTAATTTTTTTCGTTTTTGTCAGTCTTTCCATGAATAATGTTTTTAAGTATAACAAAAAAGGCAATTTTTTAATAGAGGGAAAAGGACATAGTTTTATCTACTTTATTCTCTTGACAAGAAGTTCAGAACATCAGTAAACTAGTTCTCGCCCCTAAAATTGCCCAAGGGAGAAATTATGAATAACATCCAAGAGCTTTGGAAAGCAATACTCTCGGAAATAGAAACAGAAGTATCTAAGGCAATTTTTTTAACTCTTTTTAAAAAGACTTCTCTGTTGTCCTTTGAGGGTGAAGTTGCAACCATATCGGCGCCCTCCACTATGATAATTGACCTTCTTCAGAAAAGATTTTATCAGATCATTAAAAAGACCGTAGATAAACATACGGGTGTAGAGGTAAAAATCATTTTTGTCCCAAAAGCCGCCATAATGGAAAATATCACATCTTCAAAAGCCGGCCCTCTTTTTGAAGAGTATGAAAAACCATCTCTTCCAATTGGCCATTTGCCTAAAGTTAGAAAAGACTACACCTTTCAAACCATAGCAGTTTCCGAAAGCAATCAGCTTGCATACGTTTCGGCACAGGCTGTTGTAAAAAAAATGGGAGAAGCATATAATCCGCTTTTTATCTATGGCCCTACGGGAGTAGGAAAAACGCACTTAATGCATGCTATAGCAAATCAGGTATACGAAGCAACGCCCAACAAAAAAATCATCTACATGACAAGTGAAGACTTCACAAACGAGGTAGTGGAGGCTATTCGCACAAATGACACGGCAAGAATGAAAAAAAAATTAAGAAGCGTTGATCTTCTTATAATAGACGACGTTCAATTCATAGTAGGCAAAGAAAGAGTTCAGGAGGAGCTTTTTCACACTTTTAATACTCTTGTAGACAAAGGGTCACAGATTGTTCTATCGTCCGACAGACCTCCTTCAGATATTAAAAATATCGAAAAGAGGCTCTCCTCAAGATTTGCCGGAGGACTGACCGTTGATATAGAGCCGCCTGATTTTGAACTAAGAACAGCAATTCTTTTGATCAAAGCTAAGAAATTTGAATTTGACTTACCAATTGAAGTGGCTAAGAAAATTGCAGAAAAAATTTTAGATACAAGAAGCCTTGAGGGAAATCTTTTAAGAATCATGACAGAGTATCAGGCAAAGGGATACAATATAGAAGCAATAGCTGAAAAAATATTGAATAATGGAAAAGAAGAGGAAAACCATTACCACCCGGATGAGTTAATAAAAAATCTGTGTGTTTTTTACAGAATTAAACCCACTCAAATAAAAAGCTCAAAAAGAGATGCATCTTTGGTTAAGGCAAGACAAATTGCTATGTATATTTTAAGAAAAGAGTTCGGAATGTCATTTGTTGAAATAGGCAATATGCTGGGAGGGAGAGATCATACTACGGTAATGTATGGGGTGGATAAGGTGGAAAACCTTCTTGCAGAAAAGAAATTCTCTGAGGAAATGACAAGGATAATTAACTTTAATCGGGGACAACCTGTGGATTAATTTTTTTTTAAGTTTTTGTTGTCTTTATCCTCATTTTTTTCAACATTTTATCCACAATTTTTCAGGCTCTGCCTCTTGCTTTTTTCCACTTTTCCCTATAGACTACTACAACTACAAATTTAAAATACTTTAAATGAGAGTTTCGTTTCTTTCAGAAAACATCAATAAAAAAATCTCCTTCGTAAACCATGCCGTTTCAAATAGGTCTGCCCTCCCAATTCTCCTAAACCTTCTTCTTTTAGCAAAAAAAGGGAAATTTTTTATAAGTGCAACCGACCTTGAAATAGGAATAGAAGTAAGTATCCCGGCAAGTATCGAAGAAGAGGGCGGAATAACTGTTCCCGCAAGAACCTTTTATGAGCTTTTAGGAAGTATTCCTAGGGGTAAGATTGTTCTCTATACAAAAGATAATGCCCTTTTTTTTGAGACGGATAAAATAAAAACAGTTTTCCAAACTATTTCCCCGGAAGAGTTTCCAAAGATTTACGATGAAAAAGGCGATAAAATAACAACCCTGGACAACGAAACACTGGGAAGTGATTTGCCAAAAGTTGTTTTGGCAGCCGCGTCAGACGCGGGAAGACCTGCCCTATCGGGTGTCCTTATAAAAAAAGAGGATAAGGATGGTGGGTTCTTAATGGTAGCAACAGACGGATATAGATTGTCCCTTAAAAAAGGGGAGGGCGGTGAAAAATCAGCCGAAAAAAAAGACAAAGGCCCTCTTTTGGTTCCGGCCCGATTAATAAGAGAGTTGATTTCGGTTAAGGACTGGGCAGGAGATATAGGGGTATATTCCTCTGCCGGGAACAATCAGATCATTTTTTTTCTGGAAGATGCGGTTTTGGTGGGAAGATTAATAGAGGCCGAATTCCCAAATTATGAAAAAATAATTCCCTCTGATTTTTCAACCAGAACTGTGGTAGACAGGGAGGAATTTCAAAAGGCTGTAAAGACCTGCTCTATTTTTGCAAGAGAGGCAGCAAATATTATAAAACTGTCTTTAGAAAAGGGAAAAATTGTTGTTTCCGCCGCCGCCCCGTCTTTGGGAGAAACATCTGCTGAGGTTGATGCAGTTATTGAGGGGGAGGAAAACGAAATAGCCTTTAACGCAAGATATCTCCTTGAGTTTTTGGGAAATGTAGATTCAGAAAAAATTATTTTTGAAATGACAGGTCCGCTTAACCCCGGAGTTTTTAAATTAGATGGGGACAAAGACTTCCTTCACATAATAATGCCCATAAGAATCCAGGGTTAATAGGGAGGGCAAAAGCTTAAAGCATAGTCTCTTCCCGCATAGGTAGGATTTGCAGTTTCATTTGTTGTAATAACTACCGATAACTTGCACGCCGACTTTTTATCTACCCCAAGCTTGGCAAGAAAGTCGCTCTCCGCTTGGGTTTTTATTTCTTCAAACGGCGCGGCATCAATCGAAATTAGGAACCCATCAAATAGCGGAAAGTATTCAATGCTATACTTCTCATTTTTGGAGAGAGCAATGTCTCCAATGTCATTTATTTTTTTTGAAGAAGCAGGGAAGTTATTTACTTCGATACCGCTTATTATAATTTTCCCATTTTTATCTGGTAGAGCGCCGGATGGATGAGGATAATTAATCGGTGCAGAAGTAGGCGTAGGTAGATTAGTTGTTGGAGCTTTTTTTTTGCCTACAAAAACAGACAGGGTTAGGTAAACCAAATATATAACTATAAAAAATCCAAATATAATAAATAAATATTTCTTCATATTATCGAATATTACACGCTCCAGCTGCGGACCATGGACTAAATCCACTATCATTATACAACTCGACTGCCTTTTTAATATTTGCTATTGGGTTAATAAGTGTTGCTTCACAAACATCTCTTTTTGACTCACTCAAAAGATTATCGCATGATTGAGGACCCCATCTTCCCGGACCGTATGCGCCCGCACAGTGAGCAACAAGATTAATCTGAAATAAGCCTACGCTATAATCGTTTGTTCCGCAGTTTGTGTTTATGCTATCAGGTTTTCCTCCGCTTTCTCTGTTGCATATTATAGAAAATTTACGAGCGACAGTAGGGTCGGGGAAATAGTTTTGAAGAAAAGACGGAGCGCAGTAAGACGTAGTTGCCGGATTGCAGGTTCCGCCGCCCACTGCAGGCTCGGGCGCGCACATTCCCAAGTCCTTATCTGCCGCAAGCCATCCCGGTCTTGTATCGGTTGCTCCGGCGGGAGCAGATTTTGGATCCTGAATGTCCTTTCCTATAACAATGTGTACATGAGAGATTAGGGTTTTTCCAACAATTGTTCCCGAAGGATAAACATCTCCGATTCTTAGATTGGTCGATTGCATGTGGACAAGATGTAACGCCCAATTTTTTCCATTCTCCAGGACAGCCACAAATACCAGGCCAAGTCCGCAGCTCCCGTTAACTGGCGTATCACACATATCCTGCGTCTGAGGGACTGCTTCAACATATTCCCACTGTAAAACTTGCCCTTGAATCAATGGGAGAATGACGTCTTTTCCCGTGGGTCCTCCTGTTAGAACATCAATTGCCTTGGCTCTTCTGCTATTAGTTAAACAAGGAAAACCTGCTCTCGTGTATGAATCGCCACAGTGCCCATTAACAGGATCAGCATCGTAAGAAGGCGTTGAAATTGTCCCCTCCGATACGGGACAGCTTGCAATTGAAGTCGTTGGATTTGTTGTGGGTGCAGGATTTGCTCCCCCAAGGCTTGTTGCGCTCCCGCCGGTTGCACCTATGATTATTATTACAAATATTAGTATTACGGCAGCAACTATTACAATTGGAATCCATACCTCACTTGTCGATATAACCTCTGCTGCGGTTCCCGCAGCTCTTGCAAGCTTATATGCATTTTGTATTTTCTTAGCGGTTCCTACGGCATTATTTATTCTATCAACAGCAGAAGGCCTGCGCTGTCTTTGATCCCTTTGATCCATAACTTAATCATAACAGAATTAAGACTTGTTAAAAACAGCCGGAGAGGGGGTCGGAGTGGGTGGGATTTCCGAAGGATTTTTCTCAACCGCACTCATAGAATCGATAGGTGAACTATTCTGGGGCGCTGTTTCGGCTGAGATTTGATCTTGTTGTTTGGCAAGCTCCTGTGGATTTGAAGTAATTATACTATGTTCAAAAGGAGCAGCGATAACCTTCATAACTACATGGTTTTGCCCGGCAAAAAATAAACCCTCTCCAATATCAGATGATAAAAGAAGTTCTTTCTCGCCCTCGGAAAGATAAAAGACTTTCTGAATCAAATCGATCTCAGACGGACTTTGCTTTAAGAGCATTTGAATTGATGAGTTTGACAAAACCGCCTTTCCATAATCAGTTGATAGAAAATCCTGAACATCTTGTGTAGCAGTTGTTAAGGCAAGATAATATTTCCTGGCTCTTTTTGCAATTCCATAAACAAAAGAAGCCGAATCTTCATATTTCATAATATACCAAGCCTCATCAAGAATAAGGAGCCTTCTCTTAAGACTTTTTCTAACCCTTGTCCAAACAAAATCCAAAACTATATGCATTGCTATTGGCCGCAGTTCTTCCTCAAGTGCCTTTATAGAAAAGGCAGTAAAAGGATTTGTTATATCAAAGTTCGACTGCTGATTAAATATTCCAGACAAGCTTCCTTTAATAAATTTTTCCAAGCGCAAGGCCAAATTTTTTGCCGTCTGATCTTCCATTCCCAAGAGGACTTTATATAGGTCTTCCATTAAAGGCGGCAGTTTTTTTTGAGTTGCGGGATCCGCGGTTATTCCTTTTTGCCTGTATGTTTCAACAAGCCCCCTATCAAGGATTGCGTCTTCCCCCGCATCGAGCTTTCCCATGACAATTCCTAAAAGTCCGTGGAGAGATAAAATTTTAAGTCCCAATTCGTTCTCCCCTTCTTCGTAAAGGCCGGATAAATCAAATGGGTTTATTTTTACAGGATCAGATGCGGTAAAAGAAACATATTCTCCTTCCAGTGTTTGGGCTAGCGCCTCATATTCGCCTTCGGGGTCAATAATAATAACTTCAGTGCCGAACATGAACTGCCGCAGCGCCTCAAGTTTAATAAGGTATGATTTTCCAGCCCCGGATTTTCCCAAAACTACTTCGTTTGCATTCTCAAGCGAGTATCTATCAAAAACAATTAAAGATCCATTCTGTTCATTAATTCCATACATGATTCCCTTATCTTGAGTAAGTGTCGCAGATGTGAATGGAAATGTTGAGGCAAGGGATGTTGTGTCCATGTTTCTTGCTATATAAAGCTTATCTACTCCAATTGGAGTCGTAGATTTAAAACCGTCCTCCATCTGAAGGGTTGTAGTTTTTGTTATAAGAAGAATAGATGAAAGAGTCGATGTAAGTTTTTTAGACGCTTCTTCAAGATCCTGCAAGGATTCGGAAAATAGTGTTATGTAAAGACCAAACTGGAAAAATCTTTCAACTCCCTTTGCAAGCTGTTCTTGAAGAGAAAGAGCATCCTCGAGTGCTGCTTGTACCCTTGGATCAACAATTTTTCCTTCTTCTGCCTGAGAAGATATAGTTGCCTCCATTTCTGCAATCTTTCTTCGAATATCAGATAGAACATCGTTTGATAAAGTTGGATAACAGAACATTGAAATATTCATTGAGTGATCAAAATCAATTAAGGGGGACAGCCAGTTGGGAGAAACAAAGCGGGGATAACCTACAACAAAAAAGGTTTTATAAAAAGAATTTCCAACTCTTATGTAATTAAAATCAACCTCAACGGAAGAGGGAGCAATAATATCGGCAAGAGAGGTTGTTCCCTTCTCAAGCTTTGCTATGCCCGCAAGAGCAGTTGGAGCTTCCGGTTTGGGAACCTGTTTCTGGTTATTCTGTTTTTGTCCAAATAATTTCATGCAGAATTCCCCCCTCTTACGATTGGAGTTTTTATTTCATCTGTAATCTGATTCGTTTCGACGGTGTCCCCGTTATAAATTTCGTAAAACAGCTTAATTAATTCCTCTTTCCCAAGAGTTTTTGCACGCAGATTAAGTCTTGCAATCTGGGACAAAACAGACTCTGCCTTTGAGCCAAGAGAAGCCTTGGCTTGATTTAAAAAAGAATCGGCAGATGTCATTACTCCCCTTTCGAGATATGAGTAAGGAATTACAATATAAAATTTTTTATCTAAGACCGTATTTACTTTTACAAGCTCTTTTACAAAATCTCTGTAAAGCTTAATCTGCATTGAAAGCAGATGATTTTGAGTTTGCGCACCCTGCGTTTCTAAAAGTTTTAAATAAGATGATATATCAAGTTTTTTGCTTCTTATAAAGATTTGCACGGGGAAAGACAGAGAATTAAGCAAGGAAGCATAGGAAAAAATTTTTGCATCCTGCTCCTCTTTGGAAAGAAGTGCAAAATTAGTTGCATTCACTTCTATAATAAGACAGGCATTTTTCCCCGACAGAATAACTATATCCTCTTGGATATTCTCAATTTCTGTAAATTTTTGAGTTGTCGCTTTTTTTCTTTGGACAGGTTTTATCATGTTTTTTGCTTTGCAGGAATAAAAAGAGATCTTCTTAGTTCTTCTCTTGTATCCAGAGAAATAATTTCAATTGGCATTAAAATTTCGTCTATAACTCTTAACTCAATTGTGTCAAATTTATTCTCTGCCTTTGGGTCTTCAAAAGATATTGTGTAGACGCCGTTTGCCAAGGGAGTTGCGGATATAAATTGACCAAGAACGTTTGTTTTAAATGCCCGCACGGGATTTCCGGCATCATCTTTTACTTCAACTAAAATATTTGGAAGCGGATTGCCTCTTGGGTCTTTTATAATCCCGGCTATTAAATTCGGTACGTCGGCGATTAGCGGTAATCCTAAGCTTTTTACAAGCTCTTTTGGAACTCTTCTAACTGTTTGGGTTTGAATTTTAGGTTGAGCAACGCTTGGGGCAAAAACATTTTGATTTTTCATTTCAAGTTTTTTCCTAAGCTCAATTATTTGATTTTCTAAAGTTAGTTTTTGGGATTGAACCTCTTGTAATAGTTTTTCCAGTTCTAATGCCTTTACGTGAGCAGTTTCATATTGTGCAGAACCCATCTTCTGAAAAGTTTGCGCAAGCTTTGCTTCTTCCAGCTGTTTTTTTAACACTTCTGCTTCGGTTTTAAGATTATCTTCTAGATTTTCCTTTTTATCTTCTGTTTTTGGTGCCGTTTTTTCTAACAATTGTACTTTTTCCAGTTGTTGGTAGGGTGCTGGCTGTTGACCCTGATTTATCTGCCCCCCCGTAGATAGAGAGGAGAGTGAATTTAGAAAAAATAATTCTTTCTCATCAAGTTTATTCTTCGGTTTTTGAGGAAGCGATTTTAAGAAATCTTTTAATCTTTGGGTAGAATCCGGAGAAACTTGTTGCGTTTGCAAAGCCTCCTGTTGTTTTTTAAACTCCGGAAACCACATATGACCGCCAATTTTTTGATAGACATATTGGGTCGGATTTAAAAGAGCCTTAAGGTAGTTTGCAATCATAATGTCAAATGGTCTTCCCCCTATCGGGACGAATGCGGCTGCCACTCCAAATCCTACGAAAAGCAACACAAAAGGAAGTTTTATAAGAATAAAAATAGGGAGAATAAAGGTAATCCATCCCAGGATTACTCCGGCGACAAGAAAAGCAAATTGTTTAATTGTCATGTCCCCAATTAGCTTAAATTGAAAGCCTGTTATGTCCTGAGGAATTGGGTGATTTTCCATAATACTTCAAATAGTGTATAACGTGAAAAATCTCATTTCAAGATTATCAAAGTATGTCAAAAGAGTAGTTAATTGAGGCTACTGTGAAAACTGAATGGTAAATCCCAAACTCTAAATAACAAATCCTAAATAATATTTAATTTCAAATGTTCAAAATCCAAAACAGTTTTGATATTAGAATTTTAGTTTTTGAATTTATTTGGAGCTTGTAATTTTGGATTTAAGATTTAGTCTAGTTGCAGTTTCCAAAACCAAATTGTTTAATGCAGGGGACGTTGGTTATATCGCTTATTACATTTATGATGAAAAAAGAAAGCAGAACTACAACAAGCCCAATTATTGCATAGGTTAACGTATTTCTCGCGTCTTCTACTAATTTTTCCTGTCCTCCCGATCTTAAAAATTTTATTCCTGCAAACATAATAAAAAATATGGCAACAACCGCTGCAAAAATTAACGCCCAATTTACAATATTCTGAAAGACTACGGGAATACAGTTAAGTGTGGCAACCTTGCTTACAGGATCAACGCAGTTATCCCATGTTTTGGAGATATCTAACGGCACATTTTTAGATTAACAAAGAAAATAGAAAAACGCAAACAGAAGATATTTTTAATTGGATTTATTGGCAGGTTGGATTAGCAAGAGAAGGAATACAAAGATGTTGCAGGTCAAACGTTTTGCCGGTAATTATAGTGATAACTGTATTTAGTATGAAGAAAGCCGCGATTACTATCACAAGTCCGACTATCGCCGCAACTATATGATTCCTTGCATTTTCAACCGCCGTTTTATCTCCCCCTGATAATATCCACTTAATGCCTCCATAGATAAGAAAGGCAACAGCGATAACTATTCCTATTACAAACAGAATGGATACAATGAATTGAGGAACCTGTTCAACTTTAATATTTTGTGCCGAACCAACGGGTGGTTGAATATCTATTGCTTGAGCAAAGACAGATCCAGTAAATAAAAAATAAGATATGCTAGAAGCAAAAATTCCTAAAGTTTTTCTCATTAATCTTATAATAGGAACCTTTTTAAGGTTTGTCAAGCCCCGATTTAATCGGAGTCAAGTGGTATTCAGAAATTAAAGAAAAAACCTGAGTTATAGCCAAGAAGCGAAAGGACAATCTTTACAATTGCAAAAGCAGTGACAATTAATACAAAACCAATAATGGCATACGTTAATCTAGTTCTTGCGCTGGCTATTTTTTCTTTGTCTCCTCCGGAAAGCATCCACTGGATTCCGGAATAAATAACAAGAGCAATTGTAATTATAACTCCCGCAACGAATAAAAGATTAAAGCCAAGA
>JBBTYY010000033.1:28475-32482 GCA_038061615.1 Patescibacteria group bacterium
TTAAGGATATCAACTCCGATTATCTGCAAAATTACCAAAGAAAATATAATAAAGATCAATCCAATTATAGCTGAGATAAGCTGATCTCTTGCCGCCTGAAGCGCTTCCGGTTCCCCTCGCGCTGCCATAAGTTTATAGCCTGAGTAAATTATAAGAAGAAGCGCAATTCCCCCCGAAAGACCAAGAATAAGAGAAAAAATAGATTTTATAAAACCCGTAGGAGTGGTATTTATTTCGCCTATTGCGGTTTGTACTGTATCGCATCCGCCGTTTCCAGAAGGAGACAGGCAGGGCAGAGGAGGGGATGGAAATGTTTCTTCGACGCCCTGCAGATCTGTTCCGCCGGGATCCGATTCGTATGAGCCAATGCTTCCCCCACCTACTTTTATACGGATAGGGATTTGATAGTAAGTAAAACCAGCGGAACATTTATTGGCAACAATACTACCCTCGTTCACCTGCTCGTTAATTTTAATTAGATAGTCTCCTGCCTCCCAATCTGCTCCTAAACCTACCTCTGCCGGTTGGTTAGCAGAAACAGTCTTGCATTCATTTCGAAGTTTCCCAGATTGATCATGGAGTTCTACGGCATAGTTGTTTCTTCCTCCCTTATCATGCTTGCGTCTGGTCCCTTCTATGGTTACTGTAATTGGTTCATCAGGAGACGGCTTGTCGGGAGATACGCTTACTTTTGGAAAATAATGCGACACATATATGGGCACTCTCTCAATAAATCTTACCGGGTCTTTTCTCATGATCGCAACGTAATAAGCATGCCCTCCCCAGAAATAATCATCCTTACTGCACTCATCTTTTCCATCATTATCGGATAATTTTAGAGTGTCTTTCCCGTCTGCGCAAAAATTTTTAGTTAAGTCGCTGCTTCCCAGCTTGCCAACAGACTTTAAATCAGATATGCAGTTAATTGGGTTATCGGCCTTAAAACAGAGAAAGTACTCCTTATCGGAAACAAGACCGCTAAAGGTTATTCTGACTGTTTTGGTATTCTCATTAATCGTCTTTGAGGGTTCAGGAGCGGGAGAGAGAGATGTTGGTTGTTGAATATCTTCTGGGATTATAGTTATTGTATAATCTGCAAAGACAGCGTCCTTGTGAACAAAAGCCAAGAGTACGATAAGCAAAGATAAAATAAAAACTTTGGCGAAAAATCTTCTCACAAAATTATCGTATAAGAAAATCAAATCGAATGCAAGCGCAACCGTAGGTATTCCGTTTGATGGTAACGAAGCTCGTATCGTTCAGCGGTTAAGTTTGACGGTTTTTGAATTGCGTCCATGCTTTTGAAAGCTTGTATAATTGGCGAGCAGATTTATCATAGATATCAACAGTTTCATCTATTAGCTTTTCGTCTATATGATAAATGTCGCGGCATTGCTCAAGACTGACAATCGTTTCATTGCATTCTCCAAGAGCATCATCCAGGTATTTTTGAAAACCAGCTTTTTGGTGTCGTTTTGCATATCCTTCGGCAATGAGCCTTGGTATTGCCTTGCAGGATCTATTTATTTGGTCTCTTAAATCATATTTTTCAGAATCTGGAAGTTTTGGCAATACTTCTTTTAGAACCATTAGCATTAACTGATAGGTATTTCGATATACTTCTAAATCCCTAAAGCTTTTTATCGGTCGATAATTATTATTTGCTTTCTTAACGCTTGACGTATCCATATTACGAAACGAGCCTCGTAACCGTAACCATTTCGTCAACTCTTTCCCTTATATTTCTAAAAGTTTTTTGGTAAGACTCCTTGTTTCATCGGTGAAGAATTTTTTTACTTCTTCCCATGAAATTTTCTCGATCATCTGCGGCATCTCCTGCTCTTTGTCTGCATCCCTGAAGTATTGGAGACTTCGTATTATATGGTAAGCATTGTTTGACAATTTTTTGTATTTGTTATCGTAAAAACCAAGAGCTTTACTAAGAGAAAATTTTTGTTTAACAATTAGATAAAGGTCAATAAAATCCCGTTTTGTTCCGCGATCACAAATGGCGGCAATCTTCATAGCGGCAAGGTCAGGGAGTGAAGCAATATTGATTTGTAAAAAAGACGAAGTTTTCCCAATTAGCGGGTAAGGATAATAGAAAAAGCTGAATTTTACTTTTGGAAATGTTCCTAAAATAGTCCACTTTTCAGTTCTTTGAAGCATAAATCCCGGAAAACTTTCTAATTGTTTTACTGTTAGTTCTGTTTCGAACTCAATATCGGTGAAAAAATCCAAATCAAATGAGTAGCGGTGACCAAGCCAAAGTGCGCAAGCTGTGCCTCCGGCAAGATAAGCTTTAGAAAGAAATCCAGATTTTCCTAATATGGCCAATGCGCCCTTCGCATTTTTAGATACTGCGTTTGTAAACATAGAATGTCTTTTTCCGAAATTCCCAGCACACGACCCCAAAAAGTGGCAGTTCTTGGGGATATTCCGCGGCCCGTCATTACAACTTGTCTAATGAGTTTTTTTGAGAAAGTTTTAAGGAGCCAACGAATTGCCTTTTCATCGCCAAATTCAAGCAGTCGAATAATTACATACTCCGAACTTTTTTTTGGGTCAAGTTTTTTAAAATCAATATCCCAAAAGTACTTTTTTAAGAACGGCGGTAATTTTGCCATACCATCATTTTACCATAATTACGAGACAAAACGAATCCCTCTGCCTTTTATTGTTTGTAAATGCCTGGGATTATTAGGGTCTTCTTCGATTTTTTTACGGAGTCTGAAGATAAGCTGATCCAAAGCCTGATCGGTTACTCCTTCTGTAGATTTTGCATCCTGCCAGACCGCTTTTATAATTTCATCCCTTTCTATAATTTTATCGGGATTTTCCAGTAGTAATTTTAGTAACTTAAATTCCGATGAAGTGAGGGAGTCTGATAAGACAATGCCACCTTTTCTAATTTCATTAGTAACTGCGTCATACTGAATTACTTCACTGCTCGATTGCTTCATTGATAATATGAAATCTGCAAGAAGAGGGATAGTCAAAACGCCATCTTTTACAAGACCAAGTTTCTCCAGAATCCACCTCGGAGGAGTCACTTCGTAACACCTCCGAGGTGACCGAATGGGCTCCTCGGAGGTGGATATAAGCTTTTTGAGAGCGGTTTGTTCCTCAGGCAAAAGCGAATTCCATATCTCGTATAAAGATCCTATGATAGATTTTTGTTCAAGCAGAAATTTTCTTAAGTCATAAGTCTTAGATCTTAAGTCTTGTGCGGAGATTGCCTCCAGGCATAAGCGTGTCAGTTTTCCATGTCCGGCTGTAAGCCTTAGGACTTCTTCAATCGATTTTTTGCCGATCTTTTTTCCACTGACTTTTTCTAAATATGAGATTCTAAAATCAAGACCAGGTTTATCAAGAAGCGGCAGATAGATAATATTTCCGGCTAAGAATTCGTAAAAATCCGCAAAAAGTATGGGTTCTATTAAATCCTCCAGGGGTCTGTTAAGAGAAAAAATAACCGAAAATCTATACTTTGCTCTGTTTCTCAGGATTCTTAAATTTGCAAAAAATTCTGTCTCAAGCATGGATATATATTCTTCGAATCGGTCAAAAAGAAAGACCACGGTTAGCTCTTTTTCTATACATAAAAAATCAATTGCTCTTTTTAGTCCTTGAAATAAAACAAGTTCATCATTTGTTTTTAAGCTTTCATTGAAAATCTCATTTACTTTTTTATAATCTTCGTTCATTTTTCGCTCGCGCAGGGAATCCGAAAGAGACAGGAATATAAATTTTGTGGCTTCAAAAAGCGGTTTTTTGCGAATTTCAGAGAAGTTTAGAAGCACGAAATGGAACCATTTTTGATTTTCCGAGAGATGCTTTATTCTGACGTCTGTGTTATAGCTCAGAAGTCCCAAGAGATTTGATCTCCCAACTCCGGGAAGACCAATTATCTGGCAAGAATTTCCATTTTTAATAAAAGAGAGAACCTTCTCAATCTCAGGGAATCTTGAATCCGAAGGATACAAAGATTCGAAATGTTCCATAAT
>JBBTYY010000033.1:32582-37163 GCA_038061615.1 Patescibacteria group bacterium
CAATCTCAGGGAATCTTGAATCCGAAGGATACAAAGATTCGAAATGTTCCATAATTTAGCAATTAGCAACTAGAAACTAGCAACTAGCGACTAGTCGCTAGGAACTGGTTTTCTTTTGGTCGTTTCTAATATTTGTAATCATTTTATTTAACATTCTCATAATCTCACCAAGTCTTGCCATGAGAGGAAGATAATTTTCTTTTTCTAAAATATTGATGTTCATAGCTATTTCCAGTTGAGTTTCTAGCTCTGCGCCCGATGCAAATGCAATTTGCAGAAATTGTCTAAATTCGGCTCTTCCTCCTCTACAGAAACCCTCAGCTATGTTGGAAGGAATTGAAAATGCAGATCTTCTGATCTGGTTGGTTAAACCGTACTGTTCTGACCTTGGGAAAGATTTAGTTACTTGAAATACTAGAGTTGCCAACTCCATCGACTTTTGCCACACAATTAATTCTCTATAAGATTTTACTTTCATAAAACTAGTGGCTAACTACTAGTTGCCAGTTGCTATCTGGCGCTATTGTAAGTATATCGTCAGGAAGTTGTAATGTAAACGTCAAGTATAGCTAATGCGCTTCGTGTAAACTCCCCTCGTATGAAAGAATTTCTACCAAATGCACAATTTAACGGTGAAGGTTTGACAAAGCCTATCGGCCATCCTACACTTGATGTAAGAGGAAATATTTTTATGCCAGAACCCGGAAATGGAGACCTGCCCCCAAAACAACCTGAGAAAATACCCGACGATCAGCCGAAAGAGCAGACTACAAGAGAAGCCTTCTTGGGTCAAATAAGAACTTCGGAAGAAGCAGAAAAAGCATGGAGAGATCTCTATAAGGAGCAGGGAATAGACTTTGACAAGTTGTCTGTTGATGAAAGAGGAATTGTAGATGTAGCTATTAGACAAGGCACAATTCCGGGAAAAGCATCTGTTGAAAAAGTTGCTGGGTTTTTAAAAGAAGCAAGTAGGCATCCTGAATTTACAGAAAAATTAAGAGACATGGCAGCAAGTATTCCAGAGCAAGAGGCAGTAACAAGAAGAAGAGAAGAAGCGGGAGAAGAAATTGGAGGAATTAGGATCAAGGCTCAGCTTGAAGAAGAGCGCCAATTGCTGGCAAATCTTAGAGCTGAAATAACAAATTCAAAATTACAAATTATTGCCAGTCAAATTCTTGCTTCACCAGAAACTATCGAAACACAATATCGGCTATTGGAAGATATTCACAAAGATGAATTTAAAAGTCTTAATGAAAGAATTGCTACAGCTGGTACCGATGAAGAAAGACAAAAAATTATGGAAGAACTGACAACATTTAACAGGGAGTTTTATAGACTAATTGAGGCAGCAGGACAAATGCTTCCTAAAAAAGAAAAGCCAGCAAACGCAGAGTTAATAGAAAGGATGAGAGAATTAGACTCCTTTAAAAAAGGCTCTAAAGATAGAAATACAAGAATAAGAGATCTTCTAGATTTTTATGTAAGAGAGAATTCCCCAGAGGATCATCCTGTTTATCAGGTAATCATGGATTTAATTGCGGAAGATACTGTGGCATCTGAAAAATTTATAACCGGGCTGGTTGTCCTTCCCGTAGAGGGAGAAGCATGGAGTCCCAAAGGTTTATATACAAGAGGGAATTTAGATAGGTTTATAAGAACAGTGCAAGGACAAGAAGGAAAAATATCAGGGGAAAAAGCGGAAAGGCTAAGAAATCTGGTGGAGGCAAGCGAGTCTTTTCATAATATGAATTATATTATCAGAAAAAATTTTGATCAGTATGGTCAACAGAGTGAATCAATACAGCCTCAGCATCTTCAAGAAGTTTCAAGTGTTGCAGGAGTTTCAAAAGTTTTTAGTCTTTATGAGCGAATTTATGCTCAAACATTAGGAGAGGAAGCAAGAATAACAGAGGCATTGTTTTTTGAAATAGACAGAAAAGTAGAAGAAGCATTGCATGGTGATAGAAAGAATATAAAAGGCCTAGCAGGAAGAGGTCTACAGGATTGGGAACTTGAGAGGGCTTTTATTTACGGAAGAAACCTATTTAGGATAACCGTAAGATCTGGTGAGCTTATATCTCTTTCTGATCTTCAAAAAGGAGGAGACCCTGGATTATATGTATCATCTCCCCAAAAGAACTTCGCGCAACTTTTAAATGTACTTAAATTTGTTGGTGTTAGATTTGAGGTCGAGAAATTTCTCGGAGGGCCGGAGTTATTAAATGGCACAATTAAAAGAATGAGAAAAGCCAGGATAAAAAGAGGAGTAAGGCTTAAAACTGTTCAGGGGACAGATATAGGAATGAGAGAGCTGCAAAATATAGTCGCAGCTAGAGGAGTTTTTGCGACCTGGAGAAATGCGGAAGCAATATTGAGCAAGATAAGATTTTTTGAACCAGACGGCAGGGAAACAAGTATTACACGATTTTTTGAAGAACATAAAAATCAAATAGAAGGTTTAAAAGTTAGATTAAAATCAAAGAATTCGGGGAAAGCAGCTGCTGCAAGAGCGAATCTCGAAAATTTATTTGGTCCTCTTCTTGAAAATACAAATATCGCTCTGGGTGTTTTAGTTTCTCCTTCGGGCATTTCAGTACCAACGGAGATTAAAGAGATGGTATGGAAAAAGATTTCGCAGGTAAATCCAGTAATAATGTCCACTATTCTTTCAAGACTTGAAACAGAAAATCCGGATCTTCAATTTATACAAAACGGCGAAACAGGTCCTAAGATAGAGTCTTTAGAAGACACCCTTCTTAAAATTTGGGGAACGGATGAGCAAAAAAAAGCCGTATGGGGCACAGGGAATCTAAAAAAAAGAGACATAACTGCGATACCGATAGAAGAGTTGGGAATAAGAGAGATTAAAATACTTCTTGAAAAAAATATAGAGAAATTGAATAACTTTAAAGCTTCGAAGACCTCGGAAGACAGACCCGATGTAATTTCTCTGAGAGAATCTATAGATAAACTAAATCTTGAATATGAGGCGAAGCAAAGAGTTTTAAGAGATGTTTTTGCGGATAAAAAATGGGTCGCTTTAAGAGATAAGCTGGATATGGCAAACTATAAAAGAGTCGAAAAAGAAAAAGACAGACTCACTAACAGACCGCATGAGAAGCCGGAGATTTTTGATATAGGTGCTTTGGGGTTGTCAGCGCCTGAGATTGCTGTTGTTAGCTCCATTATAAAAAATGGGGAAGACATAAGTAAAGACCTTGCAAACATTAAGCAAGTTCAAGCGTGGTTTTTAAACGATGTTCCAATAGAAATGGCAGACTGGATTAGCCTAGGACAGTTTTATGACCGAGCAACTGCAGACCTTGCTAACTTTAATAAATCAGGAAGTGCTCTTCTTAAGGTTATAAGCAATCCTTTTGGTGTTCCTCCAAAAGATATTGGTGCTACATTTAAAGAATCTATAGATGCTGTAAGTATGGTTCTTGGAAGAGACGCAGGAGTAGAAAATCAAGATCCAATGATTAGAGAATTTTTTTAAATGATTTATACGAGACCTTCAGACAGACAAAGTATTTTAAAATTAGGAAAAGAAACTTTTAAAAAGGCTACATCAAGAGCCCAGGAAATAATAGGGGTTAAAGGAGCGTCATTTAACGAGGACAAGATGCAAGCACTTTTTGATGAGTTCCTGCCTCTTGGAATTATAAAGAAAACTTCAATAGACGAGGATGGGATATTAAGCGAAGGAAATTACGATGATATAAGAAAAGAGTTTCGTACTAAATGGAACAGTATTCTTTGGGGTAAAATTAGAGATTACGGACCAATCGGACTCTTAGCTTTTCTACTGCAGTTTTTTCAAAGCCTGTCAAAAGAAAAATTAAGTTAGCTATCTAAATAAACGCTGGAATATTCTCGCAGATCGTCTTTCTCCTGCATCTGCACCTGGGGCGTATGGATCATGGGAAATTGCACTGTATAAGCCTGCAGTTTGACTAACTGTTTTGGTTGGGACTCCAGTTCCTACTCCAACTGCAGCTCCGATTGAGGAGAGGTCGACTTTTGGAGCCTTAAGAGCTGCTTTTATCATGTGGACAATATTAGGTGTTACTAAGATTATCCCAAGCCCTATAAGCGCTGCAAAGGATTTATAGTCGCCTGGGTTACCAATTAAAGGTGGTGCGAACGAACTTTTTGCAGAAGGGATAGTATCCATAAAAACTTTTGCCAATAGAAAAATTGCTATTGTTGCCGGGAAAGCCGCCAGATTAGCTACGATATCCCTAACCCAAGTATTAAAACTTATTTGACTTCCCGGAAATAGTCCTGCCACAACCCAGAAGGGAGCAAGAATAATATCCAAGAGTATATAAATATACGCCGATAGAAGCGCAAACCAAAGCCTGAAAAGCGCCCAAAGAAGCGCAACGCTAATCACAATAAAGGCGATAAATGTGCCAAGATAACCCAGAGCAGCACTGCCTGCCGCAGCACCTATGCCCACTCCCAGTAATGTTATTGGGATTGCAGCAATCCATCCTACAACCGGAATTGCCATTGATACTCCTCCTCCAATTAGTCCTCCAATTATGGCCCCAATAACATTTCCTATTCTCCCGT
>JBBTYY010000034.1:0-7016 GCA_038061615.1 Patescibacteria group bacterium
TTTAGAAGAATAAATCCCACCATTTTCGAAAATTAGGACGCGAGTCTTTCTTTCTTGCAGAATCGCTTGACGAAAGTAGATCTTGAGGAAGAATAACCTGTTCTTCTCCGGGTTTTACCAACAAAAGTTTATTCCTAGCTTCTTCTTCTACAAACTGACTACTCTGAGCTTTAGACAATTTCGATCTCAAATCCCGATTTTCCATCTTTTCTTTCTCTACTTCTCTTTGAGCCTTTGTAATTAAGTCTTGTTTTCCCCAAAGATCGTAAATCGAGCGAACGAGGCTATTTATAATAAAGACTGAGGCTACAATAGCAGCGATAAATAAAATTTTCTTCATGACTGACTTAAAATTTTTCCATCTTGACTAAAGCTAAATTTATTGATATTATAGGACATCACTTTTATATGATCCTTCGATACTTCGGTTAAACTCAGTATCGTACTGAGCTTGCCGAATGTACGACTCGCTCAGGCCATCGGCCCTGAGGCTCAGGTCTTCGACGCCGAGGCTCAGACTCGAGGAGCTCGAAGAGACCATACCGAGTGAAATCGAAATATGAAAACCGTAAAACTCCGGGATGCCCGCCAAGAGTTCAAAAATTTTCTAAAAAATAAAAAGCATTCAAACTCTACAATTGTAGCATACGGCAAAGACATAGAGCAGCTCGTCTCGTTCTTAGAAGTTCTGGCGAAAAATCAAATTCACGAAGTAACTAAAGAGGACATAGAGGCGTTTTTAGCAAAAATGCAAAAAGATGGTTATACTCCTAAATCTATTTCTCGAAAGATAAATGCTACACGAACTTTTTATAGATTTCTTAAGATCAATGAATATGTCACCGATGATCCCTCACTTTTGGTTGCTCATCCAAAATATCAGCTTGCACCGCCTCGAATTCTTACTCCAACAGAATATAGAGCCTTGCGGGATACTGCAAGAAATGATCCCAGAATGTTTGCAATAATTGAACTCTTACTTCAGACAGGAATAAGAATCGGAGAGTTGGCAAATCTTAAAGTCTCAGACGTTAAAAATGATTCTTTGCATATAGAACCTTACGAAAAACATGAAAAAAGGGATATTCCTCTTAATAAAAGGGGTCAGGAGGCACTTCAGAAGTATATTGAAATAAGGCCAAAAACCAAGGACAATCATCTTTTTATTACAAAGTCCGGAAGACCGTTTCTCGTCCGAAATATCAGAACATCGATGGAAAGATATTTCCGATTGGCAGAAATAAAAGATGCCAAGGTAAATGATTTAAGGCACACATTCGTTGCCCATCATTTAAAACAGGGTGCTTCTTTGGTTCTTATTTCCAAAATTTTAGGACACAAAAGATTATCGACAACAGAGAGGTATCTTGATTATGTAGGTGAAAGAGGCAAAGAAACAACCTCTCTTTCTGACCTTTAAGGGAGCTTTAGGCGAATAAAGTTTTCTGCATACTTATGGCCTTTTGCTCTTCCCAAAAACTCCGCTCTTTTTCTTATCATTTTTTCAATTGCCTCAAAATCATCGAACTGACTATCATGGAGAGATAAAGCTCTCATTTTTTTAGTAAAGGTCTTTGTTATGTCAACGATAAAATCACTTTTTTCAAAATTTACAAGAAGTAATTCCTCTACTCTATGAGGCTTAAGACCTTCTTTTTCGTGATGCAGAAATGTTAATCTATCCCGGGAAAGCGGAAAACAGGCATCCATTGCGGCAAGAGCTGCGGCTCTGTGGTCTGTATGATTTATAAAATTAAACTTGGCTGAATAATAGAATGTCGGATCCATTGTAATTACTGTATTTGGACGAACAGTCCGAATAATACGAACTATTTCTTCTTTAAGAACCAGATCTGAAACAAGCTGCGTATCGGTATGATTTAAGAAAAATACTTTTTTAAGTCCCAGAATTTTACCGGCCTGTTCTTGCTCTTTTTTTCTAATTTCTGCTAATTTTTTGTGAGTCATCTTCGGATCCGAAGAACCACGGCTTCCGTCTGTACAGATTAAGTAATATGCAGTCGCACCTTCCTCAACCCATTTTGCCACAGTCCCGGATGCTCCAAAGTCCATATCATCAGGATGCGCCCCAACAGCCAATACAACTTTCTTCTTCATACCATCTTTTTCCATATGTATCCGCTTGGATTGTGGGCCCGCTTGGTGTCGAACCAAGCGCCTGTTGTTTATAAGACAACCGCTCTGCCGCTGAGCTACGGGCCCGCTTGAAACAAGATATCAAGTGCTCAGATATAAAGATATTAAGCGAAATAGATAGTATCAAATTTTTAACTGTTTGCCAACTTTTCTGTGCTTTTTATTAAACCGCTCAAAATAATTGCAACCTTTTCAGTTTGATTCCACAAAGCATCAAATTCTTCCTTGCTGACAAACTTTAAATCTTTAGCTATTAAAAATTGCGTCTGAACTTCGCTAATTGATCCACGACTATCATAGTAAAATCTCAAACGGTCTTTATAGTGGTAACGAGAAAAGCCTTCGGCAATACAAGATTCTACAGAAACTGCCGCTCGTCTTAATTGGGAAATTAAACCATATAGCTCTGCTTTTGGAAAACTGGTTGTGATTTTATAAACTAGAAGTGTTAATTTATGAGCTTCTTTCCATACCTCAAGATCAGTAAATTTACTAATTTTCATTTTTCAATGCTCTTAGTCCTTCTTAATATCCCAGTATCTTTATATCTTAATATCTTTATATCTTTTTATAGTTTTGCTCTTTTTGCGACTTCTGCTTCAACGACTGCGGCATCCCGTCCGTACTTAAGTCTTGAGAGTTCTCTAATAAGCTCTGAGACTCGGGGATTCGCAAGTTTTTTTTCTGCACTCATATCGCGCGTTAAATCCATAGAAAAAGGCGTAACCGGTTCACCCCTTACAATAGTTTTTACATAAGTATTAAATCTTTCAACATTTATAAGATCCGCTTCCGAAAAGGTAGGCTGAAACTCATGCTGAAGATAATTTGCATCCGTTACTCCTACTCTGAAGGCAAGAACAGACCCTACATTTCCAAAGATTGCATTCTTAACTTCCTCTTCCATTTGTCCGATAAACTGATTTGCAACTATTAAGTTGAGACGGTATTTTCTAGCCTCTGAAAGTATCTGGGCAAAATCCGGCGTTGCAAAATTCTGAAACTCATCAACATACAAGAAGAAATCCCGCCTTTGATCAATCGGCATATCTTGTCTTGACATTGCGGCAACTAAAATTTTTGGAACAAGAATAAGACCTAAAAAGTTGGAATTTTCCTCCCCAATTTTTCCTTTGGACAGATTTATAAGAAGAATTTTGCCTTCGTCCATTACTTGTCTAAAATCAAATGAGCTAAATGATTGTCCGATAATATTTCTGATCATTTTATTTGTAACAAACCGGCCAAACTTGGAAACTATGTAGTCCAAAACTTCCGATTTATGAAAATCCGAAGTCTGGGCAATCTGATCTGTCCAATAGCGTCTTATGATTGGATCCGTAACTTTTGGCAGAAGTTCCTGAACATAAGATGCATCGGTTAAGGCTCTTACTACTTCGACAAATGTACTTCCCGGTTCATACATTACGGTTAACATCGCGTTTCTTATAGCATGTTCAAAACGGGGACCAATAATACCGGTCTGATGCGGGTCGAAAAGCTTATACATGAGTCCTATGATTGAAGAGACAACATAATGCTTCTGCTCCTCGGTCTTTGCATCAAGCATGTTAAATCCCATTGGCCTTTGAGTGTCAGATGGATCAAAAAGAATAACATCTTCTGAACGCTTTGAGGGCATAAGTTTTAAAATGTCATCTATTAAATCTCCGTGAGGATCTATAACAGCCAAACCTTCTCCATTTTTTATGTCCTGCATAATCATTGCCTTTAAAAATTCCGATTTACCTGTACCTGTTTTCCCTATAACATACATGTGTCTTCTTCTATCATCTATATCGATATAAATCGGCTTATCTACTCCTCTATATTTACTTCTTCCAAGAAAAAGTCCCGATTGAGATATTTGTGCAGGAGCAGGAGCTCTTTTTGCAGTAACCCAATGTATATGAGGAGTCTCAACGCTTTTATTAGGAAAATGAAATACGGTCGAAAGTTCTTCGTTTGTCAAAACCGAAGTTTGGCCTCTTATTGGCATGTATCTATAAATAAAGTCGTGCATAAAAAGCCCCTTAAATCTATGAGAATTTTTTGTAAAAGAATTTAATCCGTTAAATTGACTAAAGCTGTTTACAATATTATTTAAATGCGCTTGGGCGGATTCGCTAGTGATTGAAGAAACTACAATTCTTATAACAAGATCAAAGCCAGGTTTACCGATTTTATTTTCTATTCCCTCAAGCTCTTTTGGATCTGCTGAGTACCTTGCCGTTTCTGGATTTGATTCCGCTTTTTTCGTTTTTGAAATATAAGTGCGCCCAAATTTTTTCCATTTGGAATCGGCAGGACTAAGCATTATTTGAATAGCAGCTCCCTCATTATGAGACATTTTTGCCAAAACCGATGTAATTGAAGAAAGTGAGTCTGTTGGAAGATCCTTGAATACTTTTATGGGCAAATAATTTGAAGATTTAAGTCTTAAGCTGGTAAAAGCGACCTTGCCGGTTTTTGGAAAAATATTATACTCATTCCCTACCGAATATCCTTCTCTTGTAAAGTTAGATGACTCCACCTCTTTTATTTCCGCCTCAGGATAAGCGCCGTTTATTTGTTTTTCTACGAAATCCCGCAACTTATTTGGAGTATTAACATAAAAACGGATATCCTCAGGCATCCCAACAATTTCAAAAGAAATGTGAGGCTGAGAAGTTAAAAAAGAAAGTCTCCCTCCTTTTCGAAGTGACGCAAAACTTGCAAACATTTGTTCGGCCGCATCAATTTTAATTTCGTTATCCCGCGGCATTGAGACTTCAAGAAGAGTAGAATCCAAAGATTCTTTTTCCCTGTTTCTGTTTCGATACCAAAGAATTAGCCCATATCCTAAAAGGAAAATCAAAAACGATATTAAAACTGCCAAAAAAATTCCCAGCAGAAACATTGTAAAAAAATTTATTATACTTGCAGGTGAAAATGTTTCCAGTGTCATATCGATTTTGGCGAAGTTTGCTTCTGATTAAATTTTAGTCTCTTAATTTGTCTTAGTACTGTGCCTGCAAGCCAGGCAATCGCATCCGAGATTCTACTTTTTTGAGCCGTAACCATCTCCGCTTGGGTAAGCGGTGACTGAAAACTTACCGGCGCGGAAGCTGCGACTTGTTCAACCGGTCTGTCGGAAACAATTATGCCAATATCCGTATGTTCTTGAGTCAACTGCGGAGTTTGCGAAACTTCTCTTACTCCAATCTCCGTCAGTTCGGCAGAAATTTCCGGTCCTTTCTCGGATGGATTTATCAAATCCTGCGAGAACGGTTCTACTTCTTTAGCAAGCCCTCCAACAGGTGGGGGAACCGGTGGAACCACATCCTGATTATTGGGAACAACTGTTGGCTGGTCTGTTTGATCTTGAGTTTGATCCATATCTAATTTATGATAGCACGAATTAAGAAACGTGTCATTACGGTTATCTAACAGGTTCTTAACTAAGCGGCCTTTAATCGAAGAGAATCCTGCTCATCAAATGTTTTTTCACAGGACTTGCAGATTTTACATGGCCCAACCATTGTGTTTTTCTGCCTGCAAACAACACAATCTCCCGGACTATATTCCCAATTTTTCCCAGATTCCTTTTGAAATTCCATAAGAGTAGAGCTTGAGCCGCAACTTCCGCCAACAATTGGCGGAGTAATGTTTCCATATCTTTCAAAAACTTCCCGAGGTTTGCTTTCAAAAACTATCTTAGGAGTTTTTTCTTCACCAAGAATATACTTTTTTTCTTCTAATACACGGTTTTCGATCGCATATCTTGCTCTAAGGAGTTGTTGATCGGAAGCATTTTCTCTAACAAGCTGAATGAATCCTCCAACCAAAGGCATTACCAAAGGAATAAGTTTATCACGCCATTCAATGTTAAACTTATCTATCTCTCCGATTAAACTTATGACATCATCAGGCGTTTGAATAGTATCTAATTGCCCAATAATTGTTGGATTTGCTAAGAAGTCTGTATCCGTATTATAATCCTGAGCATCTTGGTCAAAGTACTCTAAATATTCTTTATGCTCCTCTATGCTTAACTCATTCCTGTAAGGTATTATGCTTAAGCTTTTTCCCTCTTCCGGGTCTTCCGCAACTTGAGCAATAAATGTGAAGCTATGCGTTCCATATCCGTCTTCCTTACTTCCTGGCGGACTAACCCATAATGCCATTGTCCCTACTGGCGCATCTGCAAGTCCATCCTGCAATTTTTGGAAACCCAAGCATTCTGCCACTTCTCTTTTTACCGAAAGGCCTCTTTCCTGCCTATAAGCAATTGCTTTTCTATAGATATTCAAAATTGGTCCTGGATCTGCATGAGGAGATTCCAAGTAAGTTTCTCCGGCATCATTTGTTTTGATTAAATAGTGAAACTCATCAAACTTTACTCCCAGCCTATATTCTCCCAGATACCTGATTATGTTATCTGAAATATTTCTTTCCCGTCTCTTAGTAATCTTTTCCTGAGAATATCCTTCAGGTATTGGCGCGTGATAATTTACTGTATCAAAACCTACTGAATATGCTTCTGTTCTC
Organism: Patescibacteria group bacterium; assembly: GCA_038061615.1. GTDB lineage: Bacteria > Patescibacteriota > Microgenomatia > Levybacterales > UBA12049 > 2-01-FULL-38-21. Next base: position 6,688 of record JBBTYY010000034.1, read on the forward strand.
ATAAAAATTCCTCTCTAGGTTTTCCAAATAATTTCTTCTTTTTTTTCTAAGTGATTTATATATCTTGACATTGTTAAGAAAAGATCTGAGAGTCTGTTTATATAAATAAGAATGTCCGGTGCGACTTTTTCTTTCTCTAAAAGAATTACTATTTTTCTTTCTGCCCGGCGAGCTATAGTTCTTGCAATATGCAAAGTTGAACCCGCCACTCCTCCTCCTGGAAGAATAAAATTAAAAAGCGGCGGAAGTTTTTTCGTCATTTCATCTATCTGGTTTTCAAATTCTTTTATTCTTTCTGAAAAATTTATTTTTTGACGGGGATTTGCCAG
>JBBTYY010000034.1:7116-13011 GCA_038061615.1 Patescibacteria group bacterium
TCCTATTACGCTGTTTAATTCATCCACTGTACCAATTGCCTCCATTCTAAAACTTGCTTTTGAAACTCTTTTTCCGGAAAAAAGTCCTGTCTGTCCTTTATCTCCTGTTTTTGTATAGATTGGCATAATAATTAGTGAATAGCGTATAGCGAATAGCTAATAGTTTAAAAATGAAATTGTGAATTAACCAGAGGCTTCGGGAGACAAATTCCAGCTCGGGAAACCTTTTAGTATGTAGTTTTCTGGATATACAGTAGCGGCTCTTCCATCGAATTCCTTAAAGGTCACGATGTTTATCTACATACAGGTTAATCTAAAATAATTTTGAATTTTAAATTTAAATTCTGAATTTTGCATTTTGAATTTTGAATTTTGAATTGACTCTAGCATTCTGAGTATCCACAGCTATAGCATTTTCTGCAGCCTTCTTCGTATGCTAAACTTCCGCCACCGCATTCGGGGCAAAGATCGTAAAGACTCGTTCCGCCCATCTCATAGCTACTGTCTTCTGCTATTACTCCGCTTCCCTTTCCAACTAGTGCCAGCTGCTGCATTTCAACAACTTCGGAAGTTTCTTCGTTTTCCATTTCAATTTCTGTTTTTCCGCTGTAAGATCCATTACCATTTGCTAAAACTTGGGCGTGTCCGTTAGTTTCGATATTTTTGTCTTCTACTTGACCATTTACAGCAAAACCAAAATGCATTGCAAGTACTTTTGCAACTCCGTCCGGCAAGGATCTTACTTTATCTTTTCCAAATCCAACACTTCTTGCTCCTCCGATTCCCGCAAGCTGTGCAACCACCTGTCTTATCTTTTCTCTTGGAGCAAGCCCGCCCAAAAGTCTAAGATTTAAAGAAATTGTACGTCCCAGCGCATCTGCCATTGCCGCAACATCGGATCCTGACTTTCCAATTGTAATAAAGACTTCAAATGGTTCTTTATTTTCGTTGTGATTAATGGTTATGTATGTTTTTCCAACAGGTGTTTGAATTTGATATGTGACTCCTTCAAGCTGCATAGGTCTTGGAACAACCGGCTTTCCGCCTGCCGGTGGAAGAATTTCGGGTTTGACTTCCTCTGTTTTTTTATCTTCAACCCTTGAAAGAACTCCTTCTCTTGAACCGTCTCTCATATAAGTTACTCCCTTAAGTCCTAAGTCATAAGCTGCCATATATAAAGTTTTTACATCCTCAACCGTGTGAGAGTTTGGAGCATTTACTGTTTTTGAAATTGACGCATCAATATAGTTTTGAGCAACTGCCTGAACTTGTGCATGTTCAAGCGGAGTCAAATCATTTGCACTTACAAAATAGTCTGGCCTTTCCTCGCTTGGATGATCTCTTTTCCACTGCTCAAAAAGCGGATGGTGCATTTGGTGCTCTCCTGTTCTATCCTTTCTTATAAAAGTAAATTCATAGACAGGTTCAATCCCTGATGTCACTCCAGAAAGAAGCGACGTCGTTCCCGTTGGCGCAATAGTTAAAAGAACCGCATTTCTTATTCCGTTTTTTGCAATCTTTTTTTTAATTTCTGGTGTCAACTCTTTAATATGGTAACCCTCTAAATATTTTGTTTTATTGAACCTTGGGAATGCTCCTTTTTCTTTTGCAATTTCGCAGGATGCTTCATACGCGCTGTTTCGCAAGGTTTCAAAAATTTTGTCGATAATAGGAAGAGACTCTTCGGCTCCGTATCTAACTTTCATTTTAATAAGTGCGTCTCCGAGTCCCATTATTCCAAGTCCGGTTCTCCTGATGTCTTTTGCTACTTTTTCATTTTGCCCAAAGAAGTAATAAGTCTTATCTATAACATTGTCTAAAAATCTAACTGCTACTTTTACATCCTGCGAAAAACTCTCGTAATCGAACTTCTCTCCCCCGCCTGCATCGCTTTGCGAAGCATTGCGGGCAGGTTTTACATATACCGCCAAGTTCATTGCGCCCAGATTGCAGACTGCCCAAGGACCCAAAGGCTGCTCGCCGCAAGGATTTGTTGCAATTAGTTTTTCAAAGTACCAGGTGTTGCTTCTTTTATTTGACCTCTCAAGAAAATGAAGGCCTGGTTCTGCGCTTTTCCAGGCGGCTTCGCAGATTAAATTCCAGAGTTCCCGCGCTCTTACTGTTTTATGAACTTTTACTTTTCCCCCGATTTTTTTCCAATCATCTATTTCTCCATTCCATTTTGCATCGTATTTTGGATCATCCAAATCCGGATAAACCAGATCCCAATCGCTATCTTTTTTAACTGCTTCCATAAAGCTATCTGAGATACAAACGGAAAGATTCGCCCCGTTTATTTTGGATAGATCCTGTTTTACAGTTATAAATTCCTCAACGTCAGGGTGCCAGTCCCAAAGCATAAGCATTGTTGCGCCTCTTCGGGTACCCCCCTGCTGAACAACATCATGAGTTGCATAAGAAAATAGTCCTGCCCAAGTTACAGGACCGGATGAGGTTCCATTTACTTTCTTAACTCTTGCTCCTCTTGGTCGCAGAGATGAAAGATTAAGACCAACTCCTCCTGATCTTGATTGAATTTCTACCAGCTGTTTTAAGGATTCCAAAATTACTTCCCGGGAGTCTTTTGGGGATGGAATAACAAAGCAATTGAAATATGTTACCTCGTAATCTGTTCCGGCACCGGAGAGGATTCGGCCTCCCGGAACAAATTTAAAATCCTTCATTACCTTGTAGAATTTTTGCTCCCAAAAGGCTCTTTTGGTTTTCTTTTCGTTCCCCGCAATACCCCCTGCTACTCTTTTCCACATTTGCTCGGGAGTATTTTCCAAAAGCTCACCCTTTTCCCCTTTTAAGGCGTACCTGTCTAAGAATACCTGCTGTCTTATTCCATCAAGTTTCATAATTAATTTGGCAATTTTATATCGCTAAGACTGTATTTCTTCTGATCAAAAACTTTTAATAAAGTTGAACCCACTTCCTCTTCTCTGTTATAAATCTTGAATAGATAATCTCCTTCTTTTTCAAAACCAAGGTTAACTAATTCTATTACAAGGTTGTTCTTTCCGTTTGGTGCAGTTATAGTATCTAAAGCTAAGCTATCGACAGGACTTTTGCCGCCACCTTTACTTTCAACTTTAAGATTTAATTTATATTGAGTACTTGGCGTTCCATTAATTGTTGCTACTAAAAATGCGCGAGCTATTCCGCCGGGAAATTGCGCAACTCTTAATTCATCGAAAATTCCATTTATGCTTAACTTACCTTCCCTTGATACGCTTGCGTAATCGCATAGAGCTATTATTTCTGTTTTTAATTGTTTCATAATTGTTTAGCGTTGTCATTCTGAGGACAAAGTCCGAAGAATCTCTGGCAGATCCTTCGCCAGGTACCGTCTGGTGCCTGGCTTCGCTTCGCTCAGGATGACACTTCATGCTATTTTATTAATCTCTTTAATTCTTTTTCAAAATCTTCAACATCAACGAATCTTCTAAAAACACTTGAAAATCTGATATATGCTACTTTATCAATTTTCTTAAGTCTTGTTGCAACCAATTGCCCTATTTTTTTACTGTCTACCTCTACCGAGTCTGCTCCCCGCAGTTCTCTTTCGATTTCCGTTACTATTCTTTCGATATCCTCCATCGAGACTTTAGTTTTTTCGCAAGATCTTATTATTCCTCTTTTTAATTTATCTCTGTCAAGCTGCTCTCTTCTGCCGTCCTTTTTAATAACTACCAGATTTATATTTTCGACTCTCTCATAGGTTGTAAACCTTTTTTCGCATTTTAAGCATTCTCTTCTTCTTCTAATAGTTCCTAAATCTTCACTGTCTCTGGTTTCTACAACTTCTGTTTCGGGTAATCCGCAGTAAGGACATTTCATAAAAATTTAATTTAAGCTTCTTAAAACGGATCGCCGAATTAAATAAATTATCAACGATCGCAACACTACTTATAGTGCTAAGGAGGATAGTATTACACTATATCTGGCGTGTCAACTAGAAATTTTTGTATCAAAAGCAATCATCGTTTTTTTTAGCCTCGGTCTTAGACACTTTGCTAAAAGACCAAAAAAATAGAGTAAAAAACTTAAGCCAATCTTCAAATATATAGAAATTTCTAAATTAAAATTTGTTCGTTTGAGAAAATTTAGATTGTATTTAGAGGCTTAGTTATTTCAACTTTTTTTCGAACTCTTCCATTCTTTTATCGTCTAGCAGAAGCCTCTGCTTAATATCTCCACTACTCTTATTTATTAATTTTTTTATAATCTCCCTGTGTTTTAAAGATGCCAAATGAAATCTTTGAGACACATCTAGCGTAACAATTCCCTGTTTCTTTGCTCTTTCCACTTCGGCAATTCCTTTTTCAAAATAATTCTCGCCTTTTGATATAGTAGTCTCTGCGAGTGCATATTTTTTTTCTCCTTTATTAAAAAGCGAAACGCCTTCGTTTAAACGCTTATCCGCCATAAGTAACTCAAAATTTGCTTTTTTAATTGGGTCAGAAATTAAGACTTCTATAATTCTGTCCCTGATTGCTTTTAAAACATAAAGAGGGCTATCTGGCAGAAGTCCCGGATAAGGAAGAGCATACTCAACAGTTTTTTTACTTGAGGGAGTAGACATCATAACATTCTCTTTTGAGTTCTCTTGAGCAAAAGAAGCTACAACAGAGAAGAAAAAAATAAAAGATACTATTAATATAGTAATTTTTTTCATTTTACAGCAACAACATTTAACCAGTCGCTCTCCAAAACTTTAAATGGTTTTCTGAAAAGATAGTCCCACTTTCTTCCGTCAAATGCTCCGCCATAGAAAGATACTTTTGTAAAACCGTTTTTTCTTAAAACTTTTCCAATACTCTCTTCATTATTATACGCCATTAGACTATTTCTTACACCGGATGATTTCCATCTCTTGCCTCCGTCTGATACGAAAATTGCGAAAGTCTTAAGTATTGTTCTATATCTTTCTATGGGCAAATCATAAAACTCTAAAAATGCATACTCTTTGTTTGGTTCTCCCGAAAGTTGAGCAAAATTAAAACTTAAAAGCCTATTCTTTACTTTAATTACTTTATCAAAGCTTGTTATCTGAAGAATTAATATTCCATCTTTCGAGAGATGCCTTGTTGTTTGTCTTATAAGGTCTTGACAAGTATGAGGATTATGAGACAAAGTATTCCCTAAAATAAGTATTGTGTCAAAAAGCTGAGTAAATTTTGATTCTAGATCATCAAAACTTCCACGATAAAATTTAAGTCTCCCCAACGCTTCTTTTCCTAGAACTTGTTTTCTTTTGTTTGATTCTGCGATCATGCCATGGCTTCTATCTATTCCAACAACATTAAAACCTCTTCTCGCAAGATCTATTGCATGATCCCCTGTTCCGCATCCTATATCAAGTATTGTTTTTACTTTATGCTGACTAAATACTTTAAGAAGATCCGGAATTTCATGCGAAAGTCGGTCTTCCACATCAACCGCCGCATAATATGTTTTTGAAAGCCAATCATTATAATTCTCGTTTTCCGTAAACAAAAGCCTGTCTCCCACAAGAACTCTAAAAATGTCTCCTTTTGAAATTATCCCAATGAGGTTTCCGCTTTTATCAATAACAGGAAGTCTACCAACTTTTTCTATAAACATTAAAGACTGAGCTCTTAGAAGCGGAGTATTTGGAGTTACTCTTGTTACATTTGTGCTCATTATTTTATCTGCGGTCATTTCGAAAATATCTTGAACTTTTTTTTCCATCCCTTCAAAGTCACCTTCCCTGAAGGGATCTTGCGTATATTCATCTAAAGACGGATAAAACTGGCTTAGGATGTCTCTTTCGGTAATAAATCCAATTACTTTTCTGCCTTTGCAGACAGGAACTCCGTTTATACCACGGCCGAAAATAAGAAGGGACACATCTTTTACTTTGGTGTC
>JBBTYY010000034.1:13111-18701 GCA_038061615.1 Patescibacteria group bacterium
CGGGGCAGTCTTTTTGATTTTCCTACAGTTTTAAAGAAATCCAAATAGCCTTGTTTTTTGCTTTGCATAATCGCATTTACTTTATCATTAAACTTGACAAATATCAATAGACATGACATAAGCCTATAACTCTGGCATAAACACCAAAATTATTGATATGGGAAACGAAGCTGAACTAGATAGGGGAATCGGAGAACCTTTATCTCCTACGCAAAGGCGGTTTGAGGTTAACCCTTGACTCCCAGGGCTTTAAGAACGAGTTTTAACGTTTCGTCCTGATTATGGGAATAGGTGTTGATAATTAAATCGTAGTATTTTTTATCCCAGTAGACCCAGTCAAGATTATCTTTTGTATAAAGTCTTCGCCACTTCTCAAGATTTCTTTTTTCTCTTTCATTCACTTCATTTTTTGCCTCTTCAACCGAAATTTTATCTCTGTTAACAAGTCTATCAATCCTTATATCCTTTTTATCGTTCCCCTCCTCGTCTTCACAAACCACTAAAATTTTAAAAACACCTTCTATCTCCTGTGCATCAAATCCTGCAAGATGGCTTTGAACTATTCGATTCTTCTCTTCTCTTAGAATTTTTTTAACCATCTCCTCATATTCCAAATCAAAATGGTCCGGTCTTTTATTAGTTTCAATAACATCTGCTCCAACTTCTTGATTTATTTTTCTCATAATTTGTCCTCCTTCAAGCATTTCCCATCCCGATTCTTTGGAAAGTTTAACCGCCAAAGTTGTCGCACCGCTTCCTATTCTCCCCGAAATTGTTATATTTCTAATATTGAGAAAATCCACCGGTTGATTCATAATAATTATTTTAATTTACCTTATGATAGAAACATTTACAATGGGGGGTTTTGAAGTTTCTTCCCAACCATTACAACTTCTTCAACCAATCTATTGCAATATCCATATTCATTATCGTACCAAGCTATAACTTTTAGCATATTTCCACCAACTACCTGAGTAAGCGAAAGATCAATAATTGCAGAATGAGGATTTCCAACAATATCGCTTGATACAATCGGATCTTCTGTTACCTCAAGAATTCCCTGATTTTCAGTTTTTAGTACTTCCCTCTTAAATATCTCATTTACCTCATCGGCTGTCGTGTTCCTCTTTAAAAGAAATGTAAAATCCGAAAGCGACCCAACCGCAACAGGTACTCTTATTGCAAGCCCACTGAAGATCCCTGCTAATTCCGGCAATGCTTGGGAAGCTGCAATTGTTGCGCCTGTTGAAGTCGGAATAATATTTTCTGCGGCGGCTCGGGCGCGTCTATAATCCTTGTGTCCTCCGTCCGCAAGACGCTGATCCGATGTGTATCCGTGAATAGTTGTCATCATCGCCTTTTCTACTCCGAAATTATCTACAATTACTTTAGCAACCGGCGTTATGCAATTTGTTGTACAAGATGCGTTATTGATTAATTTTTCTCCCTTGTAGCTATTGGCATTAACAGAAATAACATATGTCGGGACTTCTTCTCCTTTTGCCGGAGCAGATAAAATTACTGCCTTGGCTCCTGCATCTATATGAGGTTTTAGTTTTTCAGCAGTTGTAAAATGCCCGGTTGATTCAATAACTACATCAACATTTAAATCTCTCCATGGAAGAAGCGCTGGATCTTTTTGTGAGAAAACCGGAATCTCTTTATCGTTAATTATTAAATATCCAATGAGGTCTCTATGCGCATTGTCATTCTGAGGCGAAGCCGAAGAATCCCCAGATCCTTCTCTTGCGTTCAGGATGACAGTAGAGGGAAGCGGACCATATGAAGTATCATACTTTAGCAAGTACATCCAGCCCTTAATATCTGTTGAAGAGCCGGCATTTATCGCAACGATATCGATTTCTTGTGAGTGTTTCTCTAAAATTACTCTGTGAGCAATTCGCCCGATTCTGCCGTATCCATTTATCGCAACCCTTACCATAAAATTAGTATAAACTAGAAGAAAAATTACATCAAGAGGAAAAAGACAATTGCCTATTTCCGGGGAATTACTACCAGATGAGCCAAGCGCAAGCGCGGACTGACACTGCCAGAACCCCAGAAATTGCCATTGAAACCATTAGCCCCATCCCAACAGCCCGCGAGCGCACGGTAGGCACCCTGTTTATTATTCCCGTAAGTATCAGTCCATGTATAATTGTAGCCAAAATCTTTCCCGTGGATTCTTACGCCAGCTGCCTTGAAATGTTTAAGAGCAAGCTCCGGCCATTCCGGAAAGTGACCAACCCTTACAATAAGACCAGCATCAGGATATTTTTTATCAACTTTGCGTTGCTCTTCAGGAATAAGCCTGATTTGATCTTCATATGGAATATGATAGCTTCCCCGCAAGTAGAATTCCGATGGGTCTTTTTTAAATGCTAAAAGAGCCGGTTCGGCTGTTAAGTTTGCAAGTCCTGGATTTAGATACCAATATTTCATTCCCTCTTCTCGTAGACTTGCTGGCGTTTTGCCAGAAGTTTTGTAAACAGCGTATCCGTCCCGTCCTAGATGCTCAACCAGTCTTTGGGTCTCAGAAGATAATGGAGCTTGTTGTTCTGCCGATCTTGACATAATTCGGAACTATACTACAACTATAAGTTGTTGTCAAGATTTGAGAAGTTATATAAACTTAATGTAATGTTTATTAAAAATTTTGATAAACTCGCTACAACTCCCCAGAGAAAAATAGTCCTTGAGATTGTAGAAGAAGCCTTATCCTCAATCCAAACCGAAAATGTCTTAAATAAGAATTTTACAGTATTAAACAATAAGCTTTCTGTAAAAGATAAGATTTTTGATTTATCAATTTTTCAACGGGTTTTTTTAATAGGATTTGGTAAAGGGTCTGCAAAAAATTCAAAGATTATCGAAGATAAACTGGGAGAAAAATTAACAGAAGGTTATGTTATTGATACAAATCCGGAAGATTTTAAAAAAATAAAATTTACTCTTGGCACTCATCCCCTTCCGTCTCCTGGGAATGTCAAATTTACAGATTCCGTAATTAAAAGAGCCAAAGAACTTAACCTTACGAAAAAAGATTTGATTATAGTGGTAATCTGCGGAGGCGGCTCGGCAATGTTTGTTCACCCAAGCAAAGTTGGTCTTGAAAAAAAGATACAAGTCGAAAGGGCATTGCTGAAATCAAGCGCTAACATTATGGAGATAAACACGATAAGACAGCACCTCTCATCTGTTAAGGGGGGAGGGCTTGCGCAAATTCTTTATCCGGCTAATGTTGCATCTTTAATCTTTTCAGATGTTCCCGGCAATAATCTTTCTTTTATCGCATCGGGCCCAACAGTTAGAGACAATACCACTATAGATGACGCACTAGAGCTTCTTAAAAAATACAATCTACTGGCAAAGCTGGGTCTTTCTTATGAAGACTTTGTAGAAAACCCGAAAGAGGAAATTTATTTTGAGAATGTGTCTAATATTCTTATTTTGAGTAATCAAACTGCTCTTGAGGCAATGAAGAAAAAAGCGCAGGATCTGGGATTTGCGGCAAATATTTATTCTTATAAATTTCAGGCAGAAGCAAGGAAAGCAGGAGAGGAATTAATTAAAAATACAAAAAATGGAACAATACTCTTGGTAGGCGGAGAAACAACTGTTAAGGTTACCGGAGCTGGCGCAGGAGGACGAAATCAGGAAGTTATTTTAGGCGCTTTGTCTTTTCTTGATGGAAACACTTTAATTTCTTCTTTTGATTCGGATGGGTGGGATAACTCGCATTTTGCAGGAGCAATTGGAGATATTGAGACCGTCAAAAAGGCAAAAGAGCTAAATTTAAATCCGCAGGAATTTCTAGATAGCGACAGTAGTCTTTCTTTTTTTGAAAAAACAGGAGACGGAATAGAAACCGGAAGACTCCCCTCGAACGTTTCCGATTTGATGATTGTCTGCAAATTCTAACTTTCTTGCAAAAGTCTTCAAATAGATTGTAATATAGAATAAGAATGATTGAAGAAATCTACGAAGAAAAACTCAAGGAACTTGAACTTACAGCCGTTAAAACCCGAGAGCTTATTATAGAGACTTTACTTGAGGCAGGTTCAGGACACTCAGCGGGTCCAATGGGCATGGCAGATATTTTTACCGCCTTTTATTTTCACATCCTAAACCACGATCCAAAAAATCCAAGCTGGGAAGATAGGGATAGACTAATTCTTTCAAATGGGCACATATGTCCAGTTAGATACGTCAGTATGGCACTCTCCGGTTATTTTCAGGTTTCGGAACTTAAGACTCTTAGGAAATTAAACTCAAGACTTCAGGGGCATCCGCATAGGACCGCTTTACCGGGAGTTGAGACAACATCAGGCCCTTTGGGAGAGGGACTATCGCAGGCAATTGGAATTGCTTTAGCGGCAATACTCGATAATAAAAAATTCCATACTTACTGTATTACATCAGACGGAGAACATGAGGAAGGAAATACCTGGGAAGCGGCAATGTTTGCTGGGAAACACAAGATCAATAATCTTACACAAATTATTGATAGAAATAATATTCAGATAGACGGATTTACAGAGGATGTAATGCCTCTTGAGTCGTTGAGGGCGAAGTATGAGGCTTTCAATTGGGAAGTTTTAGAAGTTGATGGGAATAATATCAGAGCTTTTGTTGACAAAGTCAGAGAAGCACGGGCTGTTTTTGAAAAACCTACAGTTATCATTGCGCATACGATTCCGGGAAAAGGTGTTGATTTTATGGAAAAAGATTTTCACTGGCACGGAAAGCCCCCGAACAGGCAAGAAGCAAAAAAAGCCTTAGCAGAATTAAGAACATTGCAGGGAAAAATAAGAAGTGAACATGAATAAGAATTTAAAACCTAGAGTTCAGAATTAAGAATTAAATTTAGAGCGTAGAATTCTAAATTCTACATTCAATTCTGAATTATAAATTCTGAATTATAAATTAATATGTTGAATTCGGATTTAAAATTAAACGAGAGGATATTCGATGCTGAGGTCGAGCAGAGGGCAACCAGAGAGGGTTATGGAGAAGGATTGGTATATCTTGGAGAAAAAAATCCTAATGTCGTTGTGCTAACTGCTGATCTATCCGAATCAACAAAGACTGAAGAATTTGAGAAAAAATTTCCGGAGCGTTTTTTTGAATGCGGAGTTGCAGAGCAAAACATGGCGGCAATTGCAGCAGGTCTTGGAATAAGCGGCAAAATTCCTTTCATTTCATCATATGCGACTTTCTCTCCCGGAAAAAACTGGGAAACAATAAGAACTACAATTATATATAATCAGTCAGATGTAAAAATCGCAGGCCACCACGCAGGAATCGTTACGGGACCGGATGGCGCAACACATCAGGCAACAGAGGATATTGCAATAGTAAGAGCATGGCCGGGTATTACAATTTTCGTACCCTGCGATGCTATTGAAGCAAAGAAAGCAACTGTAAAAGCGGCAGAAATTGAAGGACCTGTCTATCTTCGTTTTACAAGAGATAAGACTCCTGTTATTACAACTTCTGATACTCCTTTTGATAATAAAATTCAGGTTTTCTGGAAATCTGATCCTTCGGCTGGCTCAGGACCTCAGGCTGTTATTTTTGCAACCGGTCA
>JBBTYY010000035.1:0-8593 GCA_038061615.1 Patescibacteria group bacterium
TGAGTATTTTTGAGGCTAGCAAGTGTCGAAAATGGGGTCATAGGGAAAGTCGGGATAAATATGAATGAAATTTGTGATGACACCCTAAAAGTAGCTTCTAGTTTTGGAATATTGGAATCCGATAAATTTAAAGCCTAAGATCATTTCAAAAATGCGATATCTTCTATGAGGTTTTTAGTAGTAATATCTTTAGCAAAACCATGTCCTGCATCTCCATAATAGATTAGAAGACTAAGTGCTATTTCTATTTTTACTAAATGCATTCTTGCCTCAAAGTTTTCGCCTAGATTTCCGTTTCTTTTGTAACCCTCCATGAGCCACTCTACTGGAGGCCTATTCTTTCCAAAGTATTGCCACCAAGAGAAATCATATGCAATATCTGCTCCTCTACAATTTTCGAAATCTATTATTCCATTTATTTTATCGTCATGAATAAGCATATGTTTTATTCCATAGTCTGAATGAACTAATCTAGAATCAACATTTTTGTAAATATCTTGATTTTTCTCCAAAATTTCAAAGGCCTCATGAATTAGTTTGGGGTTAACTCCTATCTTTTTTACTTGTTCCAATACTACATCACTATTTTTATTTTGTTTAAGCATATATTCTGACCATGATTCAAATTTACCAACACCCGTAGAGTTTATTTCACCGAAGCCTTTTGTTTTTATACTGTGTATTTTTGATAGAATTTCACCTGCATTAATCACTATGTCTTTAATTTCACTCTGATTCAAGACATTTTGTTTAATAAGTTTTTCGAGTGAAACTCCTTCAATTTTACTTTCTACGCAAATATGTAATTTTTCCTCATCTGTTTCTACTTCACTTAATAGAAGGATTTGAGGAACAGGAACTCCAGCATTTCTACATCTATCCATTGCCCATTTTTCAGCTTCGAAACGATTATGTTTTTCTCTTGAAATTCTAACTATTATATCGTTGCCTTTAGTAGGAGTAACAACATATACCTCATTTATTTCACCCTCCATAACTTTTTGTTTTTTCTCTACTTCATATCCAATTGCACTTTTGACTACTTTCTCCAAAATGTCATCAGGAGTATTTAATTTACCATGTAGATTTTCCAAAAAAGTTTGATAATTTTGATCCTTTGTTTTTATATCCATTGGTCAAATTATACCATTTGAATTAATGTTGTAAGTTATTCAAAAGTTTTATATATTTTTCGTAATATTTCATTGTTGTTGTCATAAACTGGGTAAAATTGCCATTATCCTTTGGGATGTCAGGCTTATAGATTCGACGAATATAAAAGGTGAGTTCTGAACACTCATACAATGCTTGTGCTAATTCATCAGATTTTTCTTTTCTTGTTCCCCAAAATACATTTGCAATACTTGAAAGTTCATCTTGTGACAATTTGCCTTTTAGGAATAATTGTATTGAATTTATAAAAGCTTTTTGTATTAATTCATCTGTTGGTTTTTTAGTTCGATCTACGCCTAAATCTTTAAGGAGCTTGTCATATTTTTTGCTTGGGAATTTAGTATTAATTTCTAATACATCTTCATAAATTTTAATCTTGTCAGAGAATGAAGTTATGTCCATTATTTAAATTATTTTTATTTTTTCTTCAATTGTTTTTCCTGTTTGATCATGATCAAAGTAACCCAATATCATTGCATTTGGATTATCAGCAAGAATTTTAATGTATTTCTTTAAGTCTTGTGGCATTGGTAAATTTTCAGTTTCAGAAGGATTTATCCAGGAAAATTCACCATCGTCTGATTTTGGTATCTCTATTTGTTTTTCAATTGTTACTAAAAAGTATAAGTTTACCCATTCACTATCTGTTGGAGGAAATGGATGCTGTGTTACTGAATATAATTTAACTGATTTAATTTCTTTAATTCCTGTTTCCTCTTCTATTTCTCGAAGCAGTGCAGAGTAGAAATCCTCATGAGGTTCTACCTTTCCACCAATCCCTGCATACAGGTTTGGGTCTACCTTTTTATCAGCAGCTCTTTTTAATAAAAGTAATTTACCTTCAGAAAAGATTAAGGCATTTACAGACAAAACTGTTTTGTAATTTGTATAAGTATCTAGGTTAGACATATAATACTTACAATTATATGGTAAATTCACTAACTTTCATTGGGCAAAAGTTAAATGTAGCAATTGATAGACCGTTAGGATCAAGGCATCCAAAACATGGTTTTACATATGAAGTTAATTACGGCTATATTCCAAACACAAAATCTGCTGATGGGGAAGAACTAGATGCTTATGTTCTAGGTATAGATAAGCCAATTACAGAAACTAAAGGGGTTTGTATCGCAGTAATCAGAAGAACAGATGATGACGATGATAAATTAATAATTTCTCCAAACAATGAAGACTTTTCAGATGCAGAAATTGAAAAATTAACAGAGTTTCAAGAAAAATGGTTTAAACATGTGATTTTAAGAAAGAAAATATAAATTTTAGATACTCCATCGCAAATTAGTCGCTTAGGTAGTAAAATAGTTACAGAATGACAAAAGATGAAGCTAAATTAAAAATAGCAGAACTTGTTAAAAAATATGAACAAGTTATAGTAACTAGATCAATCTCCAAATACACAGAAGAAGAAACTAAAAAAGACTTCATACAGCCATTATTCCATGCTTTAGGTTGGGATACACAAAATAAAAATGAGGTTACTGCTGAAGAATATCATCAAACAGGTAGGCCTGATTATGGTTTCTATTTAAATGGGAGATGTAAATTTTTCGTTGAAGCAAAAGCCTTAAAGACAAATTTACATAACGAAGAATTTGCAAATCAAGCAGTTAGGTATTCATGGAATAAAGGTGTTACTTGGGCTGTCTTAACCGATTTTGAAAGCATGAAAGTATTTAATGCACAGGTTATAGACAAATCACTTTTTGATAAGTTATTTTTCGAAATTAAATATACTGAATATGTAGATAGATTTGACCAACTATGGCTTTTATCAAAGGAAAGTTTTGAGAACAATTTATTAGACGCAGAGGGAGAAAAATTTGGTAAAAAATTACAAAGGGTGTCTGTAAGCGAACTTTTATATAAAGATTTATCTGAATGTAGAAAAATTTTAACTAATGATCTAGGACAGTGGAATAAAGAAGTCGACAAAGACTTGTTGGATGAGGGTGTACAAAAATTACTTGATAGGTTGATCTTTCTTAGAGTTGCTGAAGATCGAGGTATCGAACAAAAAACTCTTATTCCAATGGTGAGAGAATGGCAAGAAGGTGGAAGTAAGAAACATCTGTACGAATCAATGATTCAAAAATTTAGAGAGTTAGATAATATTTATAATTCCGGTCTTTTTTCTGAACATCCATTTGAGAAATGGGAAGAATATAGTGGAGCTACAGAAAAAGTTATTAAGATACTTTACGGCAAAGCCGGTTACTATGAATATGATTTTAAAGCTATGCCTGTTGATGTGTTAGGCGGAGTTTATGAAAATTACTTGGGTTATAGACTTGCAAAGTCCAGGAAAGGCCTATCTATTGATAAAGATGCAACAAAAAGAAAAGAGCAAGGGATTTATTACACTCCAAATTTTATTGTTGATTACATAGTTAAAAATACACTAAAGCTAGTTTTAGATAAATGTAATAGCATTGAGGACTTAAAGAAAATTAAAGTATTAGACCCAGCTTGTGGTTCAGGATCATTTTTATTAAAAGCATTAGAAGTAATTCACGATAAATATATAGAGTTTGGAAGTCAGGGGGGAACATTTACAAAAATTGATATTCTGTTAAATAATATTTACGGAGTTGATCTTGACAATCAGGCCGTTGAAATTGCAAGGCTTAATCTTTTAATCAGCGCCTTAGATACAAGAATGAAACTACCAAGTCTTGATAAAAATATCAAAAATGGTAATTCATTAATTTCAGGAACAGATGAAGAACTAAAAAAATACTTTGGCAAAAATTATAGAGATAAAAAACCATTCAACTGGCAAGAAGAATTCCCAGAAGTTTTTAAGCAAGGTGGATTTGATGTAATTATTGGAAACCCGCCATATATTAACTCACGCAATTTAGATGTTGAGGATAAAAGTTATTTTACTGCAATTTTTGATAGTGCCAGTGAACAATATGACTTATACGGTTTATTCATCGAAAAATGCTTGAATCTATTGAGAGAAAATGGAAATCTTGGTCTTATCGTCCCCAACAAATTTTTAATGACTAAATATGGAATATTATTAAGAAAATTTATAACTGAAAATTCAAATGTAATTGATTATAAAGATTATGCTCAGGAAAATGTTTTTGTTGATGCAAGTGTGTACCCAGTCGTAATGATATTTCAAAAAATAAAGCAGAAAGAAATTGAACAAGACGGAATTTATGATCTTTTAAGTATTTTTGGTTTTGAAAATAAAAACAGTTTAATAACAAAGATTGAAAAACAATCTAATCCCGTAAGTCTAAAAGTTTGGAGACCTCTGGCAACTGCAAACGATATTTTAGAGGGGACTGATACAATAATTTCAAATCGTGAGATTCAAAGATATAACTTTATACTTTCTAAAAAAGGAAAATTGGTAAATGCAAGAGAACGAGATTTTGCCAAAAGCAAAATAATTCTTAAAAAGTTGTGCTATAACCTTGAAGCAAATTTAGATAATGTAGGTTATTTTACTGTTAATACGACCTACTGCATCCAACCAATAGAAATTGATATAAGTATCAAATATCTTCTAGGGATATTAAATTCTAAGCTAATGTCATATTATGCACGAAATGTCTATTCGAAGACTGCTTTAAGAGGTGGCTATATTGAACTTAGAGTTTATCAAGTTCAAATGCTTCCTATTATCAGAGTTATAAAAACTGAACAAGATGTTGTTGTCAATTTAGTTAATAAAATGTTAGAACTGAACAAAAAATTAATAGAAACACCTACAAATTCAGAAGATTGGTTGTCTACAAAATCAGAAATTGAAAAGGTAGATAAATTAATAGATCAAGAAGTTTATAGACTTTATGGATTAGATATGGAAGAAATAGATATAGTTGAAAAAGATTTTTAAGTTATGAATAATAAAATTAAATGCCCGTTTTGTAATGAAGAATTTACACCCGATGATGCTCAAAAACACCAAATTGAAGCTGAGGTTAAATCTTCATTGGAAGAAAAACACAAACTTGAAATTGAGAGGGTAAGATTTGAAACTGAGGAAAAGGCTAAAAAGATAGCTCATGATGAATCAAGTCTAAAATTAAAAGATAGAGACAATGAAAATGAAGAATTAAGAAATAAAAATAAAGAACTTGGTAACCAGTTATTAGATTTAACTAAAAGTATAAGGGAGTTAAAAGACCAAAACGACAGAAGAGATTTAGAATCTGAGAAAAGAATTAGTGAGGAATCTGATAGGTCTAGGGAGAAAGGAGCAAAAGAAGAAAGAGAGAGGATAGGCATGGAAGTTGAAGAATATAAGAAAAAGTTATCAGATACCCAAAAGGCATTGGCCGATGCTCAAGCAAAAAGTAAACAGGGTTCACAACAGCTTCAGGGTGAAGTTTTAGAGTTGGATTTAGAAGAAAAGCTTAGAAGTGCATTTATATATGACGATATTTCACCGGTAGGAAAAGGTGTTGAAGGTGGAGATATTATAGAAAAAGTTAGGAATCCAGCAGGAAAAGTTGCTGGCACAATTCTTTGGGAAACAAAAAGAGCAAAATGGAAACCTTCTTGGCTTGCTGAACTTCGAGAAAATGGCAGAAAAATTGATGCTACCATCGTAGTTTTAGTATCTGTAAACCTGCCGAAAGAAATTGAAAATTTTCAAGTAATTGATAATGTCATTATTACTACAAATAAATATGCAATTGCGTTAGCTGGAATATTAAGACGAGATGTAATGAAGATAGCCTCAGCAAAATACGCAGCTGAAAATAAGGATGAAAAGCTTGAATCACTTTATCAATACCTACAAAGTGATACTTTTAAGAGTAGGTTTGAAGCTTTTGCTGAAGGTGTGGTTGATATGCAAGATGATTTGTTAACAGAAAAAAGATCAGCGGAAAGACTTTGGAAAAAAAGAGAAATGCAGATAACTAGAACGATAAATAATATGTCAAAAATGTATGGTGAACTGCAAGGTATAATGGGTTCAGCATTACCAGATATCAAGAAATTATCTTTACCTAGTGGAATTGATGAAAAGTAAAACTATTAATTTATGAGCAAACTTATACGGCAAAAAAGAGGAGATACTTTAGTTCGCACTATCGAAAATAAATATAAACTAGATCTAGGTTATCGCTCTGATGCAAAACTTTCGACTGTATTAAAGAATACAGGGGCACCCTCTTTGTCAAAATTAATAAAAATGACTGATGCAACAAAAAAGCGTAACAAATAATCAAAACCAAGTTGACGCAAATGATTTATCGTTTATATCAGATTTGTCATTAAGAAAAAAGATTATAGATGCTATTGAAACGATTTCTGGCTTATATCTTTTCGAACAAGATGCAAAGTATGCTTTGGGTTTAAAAAAAGAAATTAGACGAGTCTTAATTTTATATTCTGCTTCGATAATCGAAGCTGTATTGTTATATTTATATAATAAAGGTAAATTTTCACTTTCTAAAATTGACTATTCAGATGTTCGAGTTTTGCCGAATCCATATCAATTTGATCAAAGTTTTAAATTAGTTATAGCTAAACAAATAGAAATTCCAAAAAAGGATCGCGAACTAATGCTTGATGTGTTATTGAAATTCTTTTCAGAAAAAAAGATCATTTCTAAGGAACTAGAAAAGAACATAAAAAAGGTAAAGGACTTTAGAAATACCTTTCATCTATCCAAATCTAGATCAGGTTTATTAGTTAGTACTAGAATGGTACAAATATCAACGGATGCTGTATATGAAACTATTGTCGCTGTTAAAAACAATATCCAAAAAAAAGATAATAAATAATTATGCCAGACCCAAATATGAAAATAAAGAAATGGCAAAACGAGATTGAGGAAATATCTAAAGATGTTGAAGATTTACTTTACAGTAAGTCTCAAGCCGAAGAATTAGAAAAAATAATTAAATCAAATCCATTTGTTCAACAGAATGTTGGAAGTTTTTTGGAACATTATAAATTAAATCTTGTCTATTTCCTTATTTCAAAAATATGGCATCAAATCGATGAAGACAAAAAATCATTGAGTTTAATAAATTTACTGAAAAACTTACTTAATAATCATGAACTTATAACTAAAAATTGGTGGATTGGAAAAAGTAAGTGGTTATCTACAGAAACTTTTGAAGAAGAGTTTGGAAAAATATCACTTGATCCCGTTATTGTTTGTGAAGATATACAAATCCTTAAAACAGCAACATTATCAATTAAACAGATTAGGCATAAACGAATTGCGCACACAGACAAAGATCGTAAATTAGCATCAAAAATTAACTATGCAAAAATAACTGAGGCTACAAATCAAATTGAAAAACTTGTTATCAAATATTTACTTTTGTTAACGCAATCCGGACGAGATAGATTGACACCGTCATCTGATGATTGGCAAATTGCTTTTACAAAAGAATGGATTGTTAAAAAGGAGTATTATTAAAACATGTCTGATGATACCAAACTTCCAAAAAACACAGAACAATTAGAAACTGAGATTATTAGCCTAAAAGTTAGAATTGCTAGAATTGAAAGCTATCTTCGTGATTTACCTAATACTGATGACTATATTGATTCGTTAACAGAAGATGAAATATTTGAAGAAGCAAAAAGGACTGTGATGGAATATGACAGAGCTTCAGCCAGTTTACTTCAAAGAAGACTATCAATTGGATATGCTAGAGCGGCAAGACTTATTGACCAATTAGAAGCAAAAGGTGTAATTGCTCCATCTGATGGTTCTTCAAAACCAAGGGAAGTATTATTAAAAAAGAATGACAAATAATAAATTTGTTTTAGTCCCACTAGATCTACTTAAAAACTTAAGGGGATTATCCAAAGGCACAGAATATGAAGATGATGTAAGAAGGATATTAGATTCAAGAGAAGCCATAGAAAATCATGACATCTCAAAACTTCCCAAGTCTGCTGTTGTTAAAAGAGTGATAGATGGAGACACTGTAGAGTTATTTAACGGTACTGTTTTGCGTTACTTAGGAATTACAGCTCCAGAAGAAGGAGAATTATTTGCAGAAAAATCTACTAAACTTAATCAACAACTTGTTGAAGGAAAAGAAATTAAATTAGAATATGATAACTACACTTCTGATAAATTCGGTAGGATATTAGCATATCCAATTATTAATGAAGTGAATGTCTGTATTGAACTTGTCCGAAAAGGTATGGCTGAATTAGTTATTTACCAAAAGAGGAAGCCATTTATTCATCAAGTTCAATTACTAGAAGTACAAGAAGAAGCAAAGAAACAGAAATTAGGAATTTGGAAAACTACACAAAGCTAAATTAGCTTTAAATGTATAAAATAGTTATTCGTTATTTAAACTGTTCATTTTATTTATTCATTAGAACCTAGAACAGGAACAGAACACAATTGGGTTAGCGAACCCCACGAAGTGGGGTGAGCTGAAGCTTCCGAGCTTTG
>JBBTYY010000036.1:0-5643 GCA_038061615.1 Patescibacteria group bacterium
TTGTATGAACTCATTTGATGTTGTTGCTGTTGGAAACGCAACTTTGGACATATTTCTATGGGTTCAGGAAACGAATAAACATTTCCGTTTAAACGAAGAGACAAAAGAACTCTGTATTAAAGCGGGAGATAAAGCTCTTGTTGATAATGCTTATCTTATGACAGGAGGAAATGCAGCAAATGTTGCGGTGGGACTGTCTAGGTTAGGTTTTAAAACAGCGATAGTTGCGGAAATTGGCGAAGATGAGTTTGCGCAAAAAATAATAAATTCTCTTGCAGAAGAGGGAGTTTCCGAAGCTTTTCTTCAAAAAACACACAATAAATCCTCTTCTTTTTCTGTTATTATCAATTACAAAAGTGAGAGAACGATATTTGCAGAAGCCGTAGAAAAAGAACAAAATTTTTCCTTCGAAAATATTTCTGCTAAATGGTTATATCTGACTGCTCTTTCAGAAAAATGGAAAGAAGCTTATAAAAAAGCACTCGAATTTACAAAAAATAATAATGTAAAACTTGCTTTTAATCCGGGAACACTTCAATTGGATAGCGGGGGAGAGCTTACAGAAGAGATAATAAAAAATTCTGAAATTGTCTTTTTGAATAAGGAAGAAGCAGCCAAAATCTGCAATACAGCAGTAATAGATGAGGAGAATTTTATAAGAGAGCTGCTTTTTAAGATCAGAAATAAAGGCGCCAGAGTTGCCGTTATTACAGACGGGACTAATGGTTCATCTCTAATAGATGATCAAAATAATATAATTTCCCATAAGGCAATAGACGCTCCAGCAGTTGAAAGAACTGGAGCAGGAGACGGATTTGCAAGCGGATTTTTATCCGCAGTTTTAGCGGGCAAAAATTATCAAACAGCAATGAAATGGGGATCAGAAAACGCGGCATCGGTAATTGGTAAAG
Organism: Patescibacteria group bacterium; assembly: GCA_038061615.1. Taxonomy (GTDB): domain Bacteria; phylum Patescibacteriota; class Microgenomatia; order Levybacterales; family UBA12049; genus 2-01-FULL-38-21. The sequence continues at coordinate 912 of JBBTYY010000036.1, forward strand.
TCGGGGCAACGGTTGGTCTTTTAAGGACAGAGGAAATGGAAAGGAAAACAGCATGAAAGTTTATCTGGGAGCAGATCATAGAGGTTTTAAATTAAAAGAAGAGCTTAAGACATGGCTTTTGGAAAATGATATCGCTGGAGAAGATTTAGGAGCAGACAAGCTAAATCCAAATGATGATTATCCAATCTTTGCAGAGAAAGTCGCAAGGTCTGTTTCAGCTGATTTAGAAAAAAATCTTAAGTCACGGGGAATTGTTATGTGTGGATCAGGAGTCGGCGTTGATATTGTTGCAAATAAATTTCACCATGTCAGATCTGGATTGGCAATCAGTCCAAAGCAAATTGAAGAAGCAAGAGAGGACGATGATATAAATATTTTGTCGATTCCCGCCGATTTTATGAGCGAGAAAGAAGCAAAAAAAATTGTTAAAATTTTTCTGGAAACACCGTTCTCAGAAGAAGCAAAAAAAATTAGAAGACTTGGAGAAATTGAAAAAATAGAAGATGGATTATAGAATAATTCCGGGAATTTTAGAGAAAGACTGGTCTGCGATAGAGCTGAAAATTCAGCAAGTTCTCCCTTTTGCAAAAGCTATCCATATAGATCTAATTGATGGAAAATTTGCCCCGAATGCAACTTTTTTGGATCCCTCGCCTTTTAAAAAATATACTCACGATATTCCTTTTGAGCTTCACATGATGGTTGAGGAGCCAATTAATTTTCTTGATTCTTGGGCAGATGCCGGTTTTCAGAAATTTATCGGACACATAGAAAAAATGTCGGATCAGGTGGAGTTTGTTGCAAAGGCACAGTCGTTAGGAGAGGTAGGTTTAGGAGTTGATCAGGATTCACAGCTAGATAGAGTAGAAGTGCCCTTTTCGGATCTTGATGTTTTACTTTTTATGACAGTTAAGGCAGGCGTCTCTGGTCAGGAATTTGTAGAAAAAAATTTGGATAAAATAAAAACCGCCCGAGAAAAATCTTTTATTCCGATAGAGGTAGATGGTGGAATAAATGATCAAACTATTCCCAAGGCAAAGGAATCTGGGGCAGATCGATTTGTAGCAACATCATTTATCTTTAAAGGGACGCCGCAGGAACAATATAAAATTTTACACGATAAACTTTTTTAAGACCCGCCAAAATTTACTTTTCGCCGGAGTATCATCTGAACTGCGGCTCAAAGAAAGTAAGTAACGAGTTGACACTCCGAATTAGACAATTAAAACCTCTTGATGGGATGGTATAATGCTTTTTATGCAGTCTCTTAATCGATTGATTCTTAAAAAAGAAAACGCAAATAATACCCCTCTTGTTAGAAATCTTTTATCTAAAAAGAAATTGCTCGCCAAAGGAAATTCAGGGCACGCTAAAATAAAAACCGCACTTATTATTGGAGGAGGAGGAATGCGCGCAGCTTTTAGCGCAGGGGCATTAAGGGGATTTGAGAAATCCGGCATGGCAGATGTATTTGATATCGTCGTAGGAGTATCTGCCGGTTCTCCCATCTGCGCATATTTTTTAAGCGGTCAGACAACACTTGGAATTTCAATTTATCTGGAAGAATTAGCCAAAAATAAATTTATAAATCTTGCCCGCGTATCAAAAATTATGGATATCGATTATTTAGACTTCGTGTTTAGGAGTGTTAAACCGCTTGATCAAAAACATATCAGATCTTCCCGATCTAAATTTTATGTTACAGTTACAGATGCAAAAACAGGAAAAGGAGAGTTATTAGACATGAAGGATAAAAAAATAGATATAATTGATGCCATTTGCGCATCCTCTGCTCTGCCAATCATCTATAACAGGACGATTACTATAAAAGAAAGGCAGTATTGCGACGGTGCGATTGGAAATGGAATACCGATTGATTTCGTGCTTCAGAAGGGGTGTACAGACATTTTAATTATTTTAAATAACGCTGCCGGGAAAAAAAGTAATTCAGCTCCATTTTTTGAAAAAATCTTCTCTCATTTCTATATGAGAAAATTCACTCCGGCTCTAAGAATTGCAACTCTTGCGAGAAATAAGCTCTATAATCAGTCTTTGGAGAAAATACAAGGATTAACAAATATCAATGTAGGTATTTTGATTCCCGAGGAGATGCCGCTAAAAAGAATGAGCAGAGATAAAATAAAAATGAGGCAAGTCGCAAAAAAAGCTGAAGAACAGGTTAAGAAGATATTTTTGGCAGGTAATTAGGGCATTGGGGTTGGCGTTATTCTTTTTATATTACAGTTTACAAAATTTTCTGTACCTTTTATAAAATATTCGTTTCGGCCAAGACAAGATTTCTGGATTATATTTTCCGGCACAGGCATTTTTTCATCGGGCTTTGAAGATATGAGGTTTTCCATAATCCTACGCCAAATTGGAGCAGCGCCCGTAATACCCGATGCAAGGGTTTGACTCATTGGACTGTTGTCGTTGTTTCCCACCCAAACAGCTACTAAATAAGAAGGTGTATATCCGATCGTCCAGTTATCTCTTTTATTATCGGAAGTACCGGTTTTTACAGAAACTGTATGATTTTGAATAATCAAAGGAGAGTTAGTTCCAAATCCCATAGCTCTTGCCTGATTGTCCGAAAGAATATCCGAGATGATAAACGTAATTCCGGGATCCAGAACTTTCTTTTTTTCCAATTTCTTTTCTTCAAGAATATCCCCCCGGTAATCTGTTATTTTCAGAATTGGATTAAGATTTACTCTATTTCCTTGATTTGCCAAAACTCCATAAACCGCTGCCATGTCTGTCATTTTTACATCTGCGCCGCCAAGAGTTATCGAAAGCCCATAATTCCCCGGTTCTTTCCATGTTGATATACCCATTTTTTTCCCAAGCTCTACCATTGCAGGAATTCCAATTGTATTTAAAGTTTTGACAGCCGGAATATTTATGGAATTTGCTAAAGCCAAGCGAAGCGTCATGAGACCACGAAATCTTCCATCATAATTTACCGGTGAGTAGGACGGGGAACCCGCAGATGTAAAAGCAATCGGAGAGTCATCTATGGTTGTTGCGGCAGTAAAACTGGCAGATAAGGCAGCACTATAAGTAACAACTTTAATACTTGAGCCGGGCTGTCTTAAGGCCAGAGTTACATTGAAATTTCCTCCATTGGGATCTGAGTAATCATGGCTTCCTACCATAGCAATAATGTCTCCATTTTTCGGGTTTGTGACTAGAGATGCTCCATTTGTTAAATTAAGATTCCTATTATTTTCAACCTCTTCTTTTACAATTTTTTCTGCTGTATCTTGAGTTTTTAGATCTAGAGTAGTTACAACCTGCAGTCCGCCTTTTTCAACTATTGGCAATCCATATTTTTTAACCAATAAGTCTTTTACATACATTACGAAATGCGGAGCATGAATCGGATTTTGAATGGGCTGAAAGCTTAGTTCTTCTTTTGCAGCATCTTCTGCCTGCCCTTTGGTAATAAATTTTTGCTCAGCCATTTTTGCGAGAACTTCTTTTTGTCTTTTCTTCCAAAGATCCGGGTACTCTCCATACGGAGAATAGAATGTCGGAGCATTAGGCAGTCCTGCAAGAAAAGTACTCTGGGCAAGATCTAAATCTTTTGCGTGTTTTCCAAAATAAGTATCCGAAGCCGCCTCAATTCCCCACGAGGTCCCGCCATACGGAATCTGATTTAAGTACATTTGAAGAATCTGATCTTTTGTGTAAATCCGTTCTGCCCAAAATGCAAGAATCACTTCTTTTATTTTTCGGGTTATACTAACTTCAGGAGTTAATAAAGTTGATTTGATAAGCTGCTGAGTAATAGTTGATCCTCCCTGAAGAGGTTTGCCGGACAAATTTGCAATTGCGGCTCGCAAGATTGCTCCGATGTTAAATCCGGGGTTACTATAAAAATCCTTATCCTCAATTGCTATGGTTGCTTGCTGAAGATTTGTGGGAATCGATGATAGGGGTACAAATGTTCTATTTTGATTTGCATAAATTTGATAAAGCAAGACCCCATTTCTATCATAAATTTTTGTAGTCTGGGCGGTATCTTGAAGACTTAATATTATAGGGCTTGGGAGATCTTGTAAGAAAATCAAAAACAGAAGGGGGAGAAAAATAAAAATTGCGGAAAATACAGATCCTATTAAGAAATACTTAACTTTTGTAAAAAAAGGTAAAGGAAAAATTTTAATAGGTTTTGCCTTTTTAATTTTTTTTATCTTGGGCTTTAAAACTTTATCTTTTTTAAATCTAATCTTAAATCTTTTAAAGCGGGTGAAGAATCTTAAAATTAATTTGACTGAATTAACAATCCGTTTGATAATTTTTTTGAAAATACCAATTATAGAAGCTAAAACTAGAAGAGTAACATCTCCCATGGCAATTAGGATTTTGATTATTATAATGACTGCGTCTTGCAAAAGCTGCATAATTTAATGTTGAAAACATCCTTTCAGGATTAGACAGGATTATGATAGTTGGTAGGGGAGATTATACTATGGGCATGGCCTATTTAAAAGGGGCAGTTATGGAGTAGGAGATGGGGAGGGAGCGGGGTGGGCACAGGTTATACAGTAAGTATCTCCTGTTGCATCTTTTAGTACTGTTTGATTTTTAAGTTCTGTATTTGGATCTCCTTCTTTTGCCTGTTCTTGTGTGTCTTTGTTTACAAAGGTATCTTGGTTTTGAATCAATCCCCCCGCTTTAAGTGAAGATTCTGTACCTCTTATGAAATACTCAAAGCGAGTTTTAC
>JBBTYY010000037.1:0-19343 GCA_038061615.1 Patescibacteria group bacterium
TTTTAGTTTGGGCAATATATAATCATTTTGAAACATAGGGAAAAACCTCGACTGTCTTCTCTGGTTCCAGATAAGAAGAAAAGGGAATCCCAAGAAAAATGGAATTCAGAGAGGAGGTGACTACCAAACCAGCGATTAGTGAATAGAAATTAGCGTTCAGTTTTAATTAACTAGACGCTATACACTATTAACTAAACGCTAACATAAATGGCATTTCAAGATCAAACATTAGCTTGCAGGGATTGCGGAAAGGAATTTGTCTGGACAGCATCCGAGCAAGAATTTTATAAACAAAAGGGATTTGAAAACGCACCGGTTAGGTGCCCTGATTGCAGAACTCTTAAGAAATCAAGAATGAATGAGGACAGAGGGCAGCGACAGATGTACGAAATAACCTGTGCAGAGTGCGGTAAAAAAGATACCGTTCCTTTTAAACCTTCTGGAGACAGACCTGTCTTATGCAGGGATTGTTTTAGAAAAAACCAGAATAGATAATTCTCAATCTTCCATTGGTGTGATTGCCGTGAGTATTTGATCGGTTATATTCCTGCGGAAATTTTAAAATCTACCTACTTACAATTTTATTTCCTTGAGGATCTAGTTGCTTCTATTGGTGCGGGAATTTTAACCGGAGGATTTTGCGGCGGAAGCTGAGACTGCGGAGAGCTTATGCCAAGAGGCTGCTCAGAACTTGGAGCTGGACCTGTTGCAGTAGGAGAGCCGGCGATTCTTTTTTTCAGATCTTCTATTTCTTTTAAGATTTTATCAAAATTAGGCTTATCATTTGCAACAAGTCTTCCTACCGTTTCATATTGAGCCATCGCATCAGCTAGATTTCCTTTTTCCTGCAATGCATGACCCAGATTGTAATAGGCATTAGCAAGATCCGGTTTTAAGGCTGCCGCAATTTGGAATTGTCTTATTGCATTATCCCATTGCCCCAACTGATAATATATTCCTCCTAAATTGATATATTCCTGAGGATTGTTCGGATCAAGAGTAATTGCCTGCTGACTTGCAAGAATAGAAAAGTTATCTGCATTTTGCCCAAAACCTATTAAACTTCTATAAATAGAGGCAAGATTCTGCCAGTTAAGCATTGTTTGAGGAGCATAAGTAACCGCAGCTCGTCCTGCGTTTATTGATTGCTGAATCAATGTAAATATTGTCTGTTGTGTTTGAGCGCTTGGTGATGAGGAGGCCGGCTGCTGCGCCGCTAAAGAGTTGGCAAGAGCCAAGTTAGTCTGCGAGAATATTCTATAATATGCATCTCTGTATGGAAATATGGAGATAGCACTTGCTTGTTTTTGATAAGTTAAAGACCCGTTATTCGCAGAGGCAGCAATTAGCGATTCCTGAAACAATGTATCGGAGGCTACATATTTTCCGCCGAAATAGCCAATAAGGCCAATCAAAATTAGAATAAGAGTCCCTATTATTATAGGGAGCACCGACTTTTTGTGTTTTCCCGGAGAGGGATCAAAAGCAATCAAGCCTTTTTGGAGAGCCACAAGCTGAATTTCAACGTCATAAAATCCATGCGATTCTCCTTTCGCAGATGTTCCCACGAGAACAGAAAGGATACCAAGAAGAATAAAGAAAAGAGCTAAAACTGAAAAAGAAAAGGGAAACAGGAAACTTGCGATAATGGGAGCTAGAAAAAGAATAAGAATATATCTGACTTTAAATATTTTATAAATAAGAAATATAAAGAATAAAACTCCTAAAACTCCGGCCGTTGCTAGAAGTTCAAGAATAAGACTTGATGATCTAAAGAAAGTTAAAGCCCAAAGATTCGGGTTTTGGTTGAAGATCGGCTGTTTAAATCTTGTAAAATCAGTTATGTATGTTCCAAAGCCTGAGCCTAAGAAAAATCCCTGGAGAACTCTTCCCGTATCCTGGGAGATTGCCGCAAAGGATGTTTGAAATCCTGTTTCAAAAGGAAGTACCAGAAGACCGCCGTTTTGCCCAGGTGTTTTAAAAAGAAGATAAGAAGATATTAGAAGTCCGACTATTATAATTACTGCACTCACTGCAAAAGGAATTGGGTTGCCTTTTTTCTCGAGGCCTTCGGAATCAAGATAAGTTACATTCGCAGGGTCTTCGGATTTTCCTTTTGAAATAAGCGGCCACGCAAGATAAACAGCAAGAGGAAGAACAAATAAAAGATATAAAGCTTGATCAAGAAGCGATCCGAAAGGATTGAAAGTTTGGAATTTAGCAAAAGAAAAAGGAAGAACGTAGATTTTTAAGAACGATAGAAGAGATAAAATAGAAACAATACCGGCTCCCGTAAGAAGAGAAGTAATTAAAAGAAGTGCAGAATTTTTATCTTTTGCCGTATTTACAATGGCAAAAAAGGCTAGAACAGAAAAAAGAAATGGAACAAAAGAAATAAGTGCATCGGCTCTGTTGACTGCAAAAGCCGAGGATGCAAGCAGGGAAAGTGTGAAAAGCAAAATCGGTAAATCAAAAGGAGTTCTTCTTAATACAACTTGGCCCCTTGCTAAAGATTTTATTCCGAATAATACTAAAATAATAAGTACTACTGCGCCTAATAATATTTGCTTAGGAAGAACAAATGCATCTGTCGTTAAAGTCAAAAGAAAAAATGGAAAAATCAGAAGAAGAAGTCCTAAGAGAAACAAAGACGCGTTTTCTAAATAAGATGCAATTTCTGTTTTTGACTCATCCATATTATTTTAATCTATCAGCATGAATATATAATGTCAAGAGCAATTATTATCAATAAATTAATTAATTGATAATAAACCAATTAAAAGGAATATTTTTGCTCAACGGAGTATTAACGCCGATGGTAAAAGACAGGCCGGGGATTTGGCGCAAAAGAAATAGAACAATATTATCTGTGTTTATTCTGGGAGTAATATAAATTAAAGACTTTTCTGTAACTAAGCTATTATTAATAGTTAATTCTTTTTGATATGCGCTTATTGTCGCAATGCCGGCAGATCCGGTAGCTATTATTTCGGTTTGGGAAATTGCCAAAGCAGGTTTTACAATTGTTAAATTGAGTTTTCCAAAAGTCCCGCTGCCTGAAGCAACTAAATCTCCAAATTTATTAAGAGAGAGAACAGAAGAACCTGTTGAATTTTTTACAACAAGATTAGAATTGCCCGATCCATCGGCTAGATCAAAGATTAAGTCCTGATTGGGAATAGGAGCAATAATATTTGAAGCAAATTTTCCCCAAACCGTAACATTTTTTGCAAACTCAGCGTTTCCGCCCACTTTTAAATTTCCGTCCATATCGATATATATCAAACCACTTAAAAAAGATACTCCTCCTTGTTTAAGCGGCTGAATTTCAAGATCGTGTCCCAAAACATTTATCGAGTTATCTGCAAGTATTAGATTTGTGCCAATCGACAATTGTCCTGCTACAGATATATCGCTTACAGAAGATGGACCAAGCGCAATAAGGCCTTGTGCAAAGCTTGCGGTTGTTGCATTTAAATTATCTATATATACAAATTGTGAGGAGAGAGTTGAGATATCAATATAGTCAGGAGTGGGAGAGGTACCTTCGATTTCATCAACGATTATTTTTCGGGCTCGCAAAATTCCGCTGACCGACGCATCGGCCGAAGATAGAGTACCGCTGAAAGTTGCATTCCCGCTATTATCTATAGTAGCAACTGCGCTTCCTGATGAATTCTGGATAACAAACGAAGACTCTTTATTCGGACTAAGCTTGACAGTTAAATTTCCTTGAGCAAGAGGGCTTATAATATTTGTGTGGATTTCCTGAATGCTTGCAATAGGAGAAATAATATTTGTTTGATTTTTACTCAATACGTCCTCAATAGCCGCAGTTAAATATTCTTTTAGATTTTTTCCTCCTATCAAAACTTCATCAGAGGTTATGCTTAGAGAGTCAACAGTTATATTCTTAGCTTTTATAATCCCGGCGCTTAAATTATCAACGAGGAGACTATTTATATTACTAATCCCGGAAAGCACATCATCCTTTGCTTTTTGTAAAGCAGATACTAATGGAGGATTTGGATCGTAATAGCCGATATTTAAAAGGACAAGTATTTTTCCTGTGCAGATTTTGTTTGAGGTAACCAGCCCAAAATTCTCCGAAGAATATGAAGTTGTGCAGTCGGAAGAGTCAAAAGATTCCAAAGCCCTTCCTATCATATTTGTCGGTTTTATTGCTTTTGCGCCAACACCTGGAAAAGAAGAGGAGGTAAGCAAATCTCCCTGTTTAATATCGCCGTTTATATTTGATACTTTTGTCAAGACTACTCCAACCAAACCAACGGGAACAGATCTTTCTCCTAAATTTTCTCCTCCTAAGAAGCTTGGATGTTCGGACGCTACCCCAACAATATTTCCCGCTTCTTTGTCGCAAGGATAAACTAGGCCATTGATATTAAGGCATAAGACAGATCCAAAGTCTATCTTCTGGTTTTCATCTTTCTTTAAGTATTCAGCGAAATCAGCAATACCGTCTGTTTGATATTGTACTCCCGGAAATCCGTCCTTCCTGCCCCTGACCATTCCGACAGTTCCTATGCCTTCCTGCTCGAAAGTGAGCCATTTATTAGTTGCATGCGTGCTTGTTGAAGTATTACCAAGTTTTATAATCAATCCGCCTGCATCATTTGAAGTACTACTATTATATATACGGGCGGCTGAAGTAGAAGTTTGTGAGTCTTGAACATCCAGTCTGTAGATAGGATCAGCATTGCCTATGGCTACATTCCCGGCAAAGCTTGATTCTGCGGACGGATTTGACAAAGTTAGGTTTCCTGCAATTCTTAAATTACCGTCTGAGGATAGAGTATTAAGAGCTGAAAAAAACTGGATATCTCCCGAAGAACCAGATTGTATCGTGAAAACTCCTTTCCCGCCTGTTGTTAACGAAAGATTAGAGCTTTGGGAGCCAACAGAAATAATTGGATTTATTCCCGAAAGGACGACGTCTCCCCCTATTGTCGTATTTCCAAGGTTATCAACCGTAAATTTAGCAATTCCGCTTGAGGATGCGCTAATGAGCGGTCCTATATCGTTTTGATTGATAGTTAAGGCTGATTGACCACTTGAGGTCGCTAAAATACTTAGTAAATCATCTATCTCAACGCTTCCAGCCGCTGTTTGTATGTTGTTATTGTTTGAGCTATTATGTAGCGGTTTTTGAAAATCTATTTTTCCCAAGCCATCCGGGTTCAACTCTATATTAGTATCGCTTCCCAAAGCCGTAGCAAGGGTTAAAACATTACCGGATATAATAAATTGGCTGTCTAATGTTTGAAATGTATGGGCAGTTTCTCCTCCAATAGAAAGATTGCCAGATGAATCCAAGGCTAAAACAACGTTTGAATATCCTCCGCTTGTGATTGGATCAAGCCCTCTTAGTTTTTGCGCATTAGAGGCAAGGGAAACATTCGGGATTTGCTTGCGAGGATATAATTCTTCGGTTGAAGCAACTGTTGTCCCAAGCCACAGAGAAGGGTAAACAAGAAAAATATTTTGGGGAATTTGGACTTTATTCCCGAGCGTTGCCGAAAATTCTCCATTCTCATTGGGTTTTATATTATCTACCTCTTGCCACAATAGAGAAGAACCGGATGCTTGCTGGTCGTTATATATAGAAAATCTTACTTGTGTTTCATTTGTTATTGGTCTGCCAAATGAATCCGTAAGCTTATCTTTGAATGTTAGAACTCTTGGAGCAGCAAACGTAAGATCGCCCAACACCCCCTTCTTAACATTCCCGTCTTGGAAAAATTTCTGATAAGCTCCAAATCCAAGCATAGACATGAATACAATCAGAAGCGAGAAGTGAATATAATGAACAAATGTATTATTTCGATACTTTAAGTACCATTCTGGTCTACCATGTAGAATCTGGTAGGCAATTCTTTTGGGTAGTGAAAAATATTTCGTGGATACTGCAAAAGGAGCATAAAATGATTTTTTTATATTTGGAATGCCTAAAACAGGGTTGGGGACTGTTGGAATCCTTAAAAAATCATCTTTGAAGATTGGTTTTTTCTTAATTATCCATAAAGCGTATTCAAGCTGACTAAAAGCTGAGGCTAGGTTTTTAATCAAAAAATCGACAGAGCTATTTGTAAATCTTATAGACTTTTGAACGAATCTTAGGGGAGGAAAAATAGAATATCTTATATCTTTGTCCCGCTGAGCGGGATCTGGCTTCGCGAGACTTTTTTCTTTGAGAGGATATGTAAAAAATCCCCGAGGGGAGGCAGCTTGTTTATTATTGGAACTTTTAAGATTTTCATAATTTTCTATGATTTTTTCTTTTATAGCCCAACGCACGAAATTTCTAATCGAGGAGAGTTTTCTATTAATCGTTAAAGGAGAAAAACCCCGGGAAAGTAGTCTTTTTCTATATTCTTCAATAATTTCAGGATTTATTTTATTGAAAATATTTTGATCTTTTATATTCCATGCATCTTTTACATTCGTAACCATTTGCGCCCAGTCTAAGAGTTGCCTTATATCGATTAAATAATTTTTTATTGTAATGTTGGAAGAACCACCGGAGTATAAATGATTTTTAAACTTATTTAGATGCCAGGGATCTTTATCTTTCTCTTCGGGAGTGGATTTCTCAAATGGAAACACATCTATGTGGCTTTGCTCTTTCAAAAAGAAAAAAAACTTGCGAATTGAGGACATATGTCTATCTAGGGAGGAGCCAGAAATTCGGCTTACGTTAGATCTTTTAAAATTTTCTATAATATCTTCATTTATCAACTTAGGATCAAAATCAAAAGAATAATTTTCTTCAGCCCATTTTATAAAGAATCTTAAATCAGAGGTATAATTTTTAATCGTCGACTTAGAAGATGGCTTACTTTGCGAGCTTAAATAGTCTTTAAATAGACTTAATAAATTCATTTTAATTTATGACACAGATTTTGTGAAAAATCTATATTAGCTTTGAAATTATACACATTATATTGGTTATACGAGAAATATTACTTATAAAACTAGAATAGACAAAATGAGATAACTTTGTCAATAACCCAGAGTAAGTAAAAATTGATATAATTTGTTATTATTTGAGGCACTGGTTGTATTAGATATAGTCTGTGAAAATAGACGAAAAAAATATGAAATGGTCTTTTTCCTAGAATGTTCTTTTAATATTCGTATTATTGAGTAATAGGGATATATATCTTTTTATATCATTTAATATCATTTTCGATGATTCTCTAGCTGTTATAGTTTGATATTATTCTTAAAGCACTCTCAGTTTTTTACCTTTTTCTCTCTTTTTTACTTATATTTCTGCCTTTTTACCCGATCCTAATCGCTTTACTAGAGGATTTTTATTAGCAGAGTATACAAGAAAGTGATAGGTTTTTTTAATTTACTGATTGGACTGAAAATAAAGGAAGAATAAAATGTTGTCTACTTTTTTCCGGCTTAAATAACCAGTTCTAGTGGGTTTTATATCTATTCTTAATAAATATAATAATAAATCCGGCGATTGTCAATATGATAATTGGTTTGGCAGGTATAGCAATAAATCTTGTTTCCTCCGAAAGGGTGGGATAGTTGTCATAATTAACATATAGCTTTGCCTTGTAACTTCCTAATAAGAAGTTTTCTGTCCAAATAACATCATTATTTTCTTTACTAGACATTTTTACAGCACTCTTAGCAAGAATGTTTCTTGGTCCAAGATTTACTTTTCCCACAGTTTGTCCAAAAATGTTATTAATAATAATATAACCACTGGCGTTTATAAAATTCCGCTCCATATTTTCAACTTCAACGCTAAATTTAACCGGTCCTCCCGAAACAAAAGGTGAAGTTGAAAAATCTTTAATCTTAGCTTTATGTCCTTGCGGGTTTATAGAAATAAGAACGTTCGTACCTATCCCTTGCACGATGCGTGAGTAGCTTGAATCGGGCTTATCTTGATTTTTGGCAAGGAAAACAAGCGAGAAATAACGATCTATTGATTCTTCTTCCCTTGGGATATCAATCACAATCGTTAGATTTTTCTCTTGTTTGGGCGAAAGGATAATTTTTGATATTGTTTGATCATTTTCTAAAATTCTTACTCCCTGCAAAAAGTTAGTATTTTTAGAAGTATAATCTGAGTATAAAAGATATTTAACCTGACCGGAATTTTTTTCACTGGCTACGAATGGTTTTAATACATAACCTAACTCAACAGGGTTGTCGGATAAATTCTTAATTCTAACCCCTGCCTTCACAGTGGCCGGCGGGTTTGTTTTTATCTTTATAATTGTCGGATAAATGCTAAGCGAGTAGCCCGAAGCATTAATAATCTTCGGTGTAAATAGAAGTATAATTATTAAAACAGAACCGGCTAGGAATATTTTTGATTTGAGTCTCATTATAGATTAGGAATCGCAATAAAAGTTATAGAATTTGAATAACTGCTTTTGGCTTGATTATTTGATATATTAACCTTATACTCTATTTTGGCTTTTCCAGAATCAAAACTGTTAATTATTGCCTGATATTGCTTAGACTTTGAATCATTTGCAAACTGCTTAAAATAGTCTGCCTTTGAAAAATCACCCGTGCAGCCAGAGCTATCTGAATTTTCACATCTATAGCCAAATCCGAAAGATAAATTCCCAGACCATTGAGCCGAAGAAGTTTCGGAGCAAGTGCCATTATCACAGGTTGTATCCGGTATTGAATTATTATTAACATCACTTAATTGCCGATTTGCAAATGCAAAAACAGAATAGCCTCTTGATGACCCTTTTGAAATAATAAGATCGGTTGTTCTGGAAACAGGATTTGTTGGGGTAAGCAAACCATAATCTATTAGAGTATTTGATACCGAGAACGAAAAAGGCTGGTTATCCTCAATCTCCTCAAACCCAGCAGTCACTTGATAATTTTCGCCAAAATATATGTTGGTGGTTTTATCAGAGCTTTTATCAAAAGATTCGGTGGAAGAGTCTCCGGAATTAGTAAATGTCTTCTGTTCGATCTCTCCGCCCTGTATGATATAGGAGTTATTTGATGCACTTTGAGCTAGTGTTCGATTTCTTAAAATTGTAAATGCAATGATTATCAATATTAAAGCCAGAGCAATTCTGAAATAGCTTGAGGTTATTTTCATAAAAGCGGTTATTCTTCTTCGCGAAGTTTTTCGGTTTCTTCCACTACATCGGATAGTTTTTCTAAATCTTCTTTACTTAAATTAACTTTTTCTTTTTTTATAACTTCTTCTACGTCTTTTCCAATAGATTCGATTGCATCTTCCCGTTCACCGCTTTTCTTATATTCCCTGCCGAAGAAAAAGGCCAGTGGGGAGATTAATATTATTGACCCTAATCTAATAAAATTTCCAACTGCGTCTCCTTTAATTGCCTCTGGAATAAAAATTAGGACTATGCCGATTGTAAATGCGATTATTGTATATGGTTCAAAAACGAAAACGAGGGCAAAAACTACAAAGTATAAAAGAAAAAAGAATCCCGAGGAGAGCCCGCCTGTAGAAAATACAAACAAAAGGATAATTGTATTTAAAATAAACATTCCCAATGGACCGCCTAAGGAGATCTGTTTCCCCTTTTTTGTTGTAGCAAGAGAGCTTACTACATATACAATGATTAAAAATCCTATTATTGGGAGAGTGTAGGAAGAAAGAGGACTTGCCTGCCATAAAAAGACAAGAGCAAAGGAAAAAAGCAGAAGTAGGGATTGGAGGAGAACTCTCATAGTCCAATCGTATAGAATCCCCAAGCAAAAAGCAACAATAGAAGGCAAAGCCGCATTTATGCTATACTCCTTTTATGCCTAAGACGAAGCGAGAAAATCAAATTCCAAAGTACAATCCGCAAGAAATTGAGCCTAAATGGCAGAAGAAATGGGAGGAGACAGGACTTTATCGGGCTTTAGATTTTGACAAGAGACCTAAGTTTTATGTTTTAATCGAATTCCCATATCCTTCCGGTGCGGGTTTACACGTGGGGCATGTTCGTTCGTGGTCGGCAATGGATGCGTATTCGCGAAAAAAGAGAATGGAAGGGAAAAATGTTTTGTATCCGATTGGCTGGGATGCTTTTGGTTTGCCTGCTGAGAACTACGCTTTGAAAATGCATGTTCATCCCTCAACCATTGTTCCTCAAAACATCGCAAGATTTAAGAAACAATGCAAATCCTTAGGTCTTTCGTTTGACTGGAGTCGTGAAATTAATACAACTGATCCAGAATACTACAAATGGACTCAATGGATTTTCTTAAAATTCTTTGAAAAGGGTTTGGCTTACAGGGCAGATGTGCCTGTAAACTGGTGTCCGGCTTGTAAAACAAACTTGGCAGACGAAGAAGTCTTGCCCGATGGGACACACGAGCGCTGCGGCAATCTTACAGAAAAGAGAATGCAGAAACAATGGCTTTTGAGGATCACAGCATATGCTGATCGACTAATTGAAGATCTAAAGTTGGTTGATTATTCCCAAAAAATAGCTGTTCAGCAGGTAAATTGGATCGGGCGATCCGAAGGAGCAGAATTAGAATTTAAAATTAAGAATTCAGAATTAAAAATTAAGGTTTTTACGACTCGCCCCGATACTCTTTACGGAGCAACTTTTATGGTTTTAGCTCCCGAAAATCCAATTTCTACAGAAATCGCAAAGAAAAATAAGAAGGCCGCCGAATATATAAAAAGAGCTCAAAACAAGACCGAACAGGAAAAAATTGCCGAGGGGAAAGACAAAACAGGCGTAGATACTGGTTTAACCGCGATAAATCCAGTCAATAATGAAGAAATTCCCATTTGGATAGCAGATTATGTAGTGATGGGTTATGGGACCGAAGCTATTATGGCGGTTCCTGCTCACGATAAGCGAGACTTTGAGTTTGCCAAAAAGTATAATCTTCCTATAAAACCAGTAATTTTAGGTTCGCAAGGCTCAGAGAAAGAACTAGCAGAAGCTTTTGTCGGCGATGGAAAAATAATTAATTCTGAAGATTGGAACGGTTTTAAGGTGCCTCAAGATATTAAAAAAGTTATCGGCTGGCTTGAGAAAAAAGGATTAGGTAAGAGAGAAATTCATTATCATCTTCGTGACTGGGTTTTCTCAAGACAGCATTATTGGGGAGAACCAATCCCTGTTGTCTATTGTGCAAATTGCGCAATAGACAAAATATCAAATATCAAATATCAAATATCAAATATAAAGGGAACGGATTATGCCATAGTTCCTGTACCTGAGGATCAACTTCCGGTTGAACTGCCTTATCTAGAAAAATACGAACCTTCTGGTACGGGAGAGTCGCCGCTGGCCAATGCTAAAGATTGGGTTAACACTCAATGTCCAGCTTGCAAAGGACCGGCCAGAAGGGAGACTGATACTATGCCAAACTGGGCCGGTTCAAATTGGTATTACCTCGCTTATCTGTTCGCAGACAAGCTCGGAAATCAAAAATCAAAAATCAAAAATCAAAAATCAAAAGAAAGAGTGAGGAGTAACGTTTTTGAAGAAAATCAAGATTTAGCTAGGTATTGGATGCCGGTTGACATCTATCAGGGTGGGTTCGAACACACAACTTTGCATCTTCTGTATTCCAGGTTTGTCTACAAGTTTTTATATGACATTGGCGTTGTGCCAGGCAAAGAGCCATACAAAAAGAGGCGTTCGCATGGAGTTGTCTTGGGTCCGGACGGCAGAAAGATGAGCAAATCTTTTGGCAATATTATTAATCCGGATGATATTGTCAATAAATTCGGGGCAGATACTCTGCGGATTTACGAAATGTTTATGGGTCCGTTTGATCAAACTATTGCCTGGAGCGAGGAAAGTGTTGAAGGATGCTTCAGATTCTTAAAAAGAGTTTGGCAGCTTTCTCTGACTAAAGTTTCAGACAAAAATACTTCGGTTAAGCTTGTCTATAAGCTTCATAAGACAATTAAAAAGGTTTCGGAGGATCTGGAGAATATGAAATTTAATACTGCTGTTGCGTCAATGATGGAGCTTATTAATAGCTGGAAAAGCGATCAAGGAGGGTTGAACAAGGACGATTTTAGAAAATTTTTATTAATACTTGCTCCATTTGCGCCGCATATGACAGAAGAGCTGTGGAAAAATTTTTCTAAAAATAAATCCATTCACAAAGAACCTTGGCCAAAATTTGACACTGCGGCAATTGTTGAAGAAGAAGTAACGATTGTTGTTCAAATTAACGGAAAAATAAGAGACACCCTAAGAGCTTCCATGGAAGAATCCGGAAATCAGCAGTTAATCGAGAACATTGCTAAAAAAAGTCAGAAGATTGAGAAGTACTTAAATAGCAGAAAGATTAAAAAAGCCGTCTATGTAAAAGGCAGGGTAATAAACTTCGTTGTAGTCTAATGGATATTGAAGAACTAATTAATCGATATCTTCCGCTGGCAAAAAGACATTGGTTACCTCTGGTCTTTGGATTTGCGGGCTTGATACTTTTAAGTTATGGTTTGATAGGGTTGGGTGGTTCCTCTTCGGGTTCAAATGATGTAATATTTGAAAAAGCAGATTCTCGTGAAAATTCCAGTCAGAGTGCAAATTTAGTAGTCGATGTGGAGGGAGCGGTGGTTTCTCCCGGAGTTTATAGTCTGCCTAAGGAGTCAAGAATAAAAGATGCTCTTATTGCAAGCGGAGGAGTTTCGGGGGAGGCAGATAGACTTTGGGTGTCAAAAAATTTAAATTTAGCTCTTAAAATAAGCGACGGAGCAAAAATTTACATTCCTTTTGAAGGGGAAAAGCAAAGCAGTCCTGCATTATCCGGTTCTACGGGAGGCAGTCCTACGGTAGGAATTGGAGGATCTATCAATATAAATTCGGCGTCGGAAAAAGAACTAGACACATTGCCCGGAGTAGGTCTGGTGACCGCTCAAAAGATAATAGATAGTCGGCCTTATCAAACTCTTGAGGAATTGGTTTCAAAAAAGGCTGTAAGCAGTAAAGTATTCGATAATATAAAGGATAAAATAACGCTTTATTGAATGAAGACCGCCGCAATCTCTTCTATTCTCCTCCTGTTTCTTGGCGTTCGAGTATTTTTGTACTACCAAAATCAACCTCAATTTACAGAAGGACAGTTAGTTAGCTTTAGAACAGAACTTCCCACCGAACCTAAGATTAGCAATCGGCAAAGCTTGTCTGCTAATTTAGGAAATAGGAGAATACTAGTTATTACTTCTTCATAGCCTCAATATCATTATCAGGATAGTCTAAAAATATCTGGCAAATTAGAATCTAGAGTGCTAAAAGATGGAACAAAAATTTTCGTTCTATTCTTTCCTAAAATAGAAAAGCAAAACAGCAACAATTTTCTGGGAGTTATAATTGGGATCCGGCAAAAGTTTATTTCGATATTTAACAAAACTCTTCCTTCAAACTATTCAGCGCTTCTTTTAGGAATAACTTTCGGTATTAAAGAAAAAATGACAGACGATTTTTTAAATGAACTTCGGATAACGGGAGTTCTTCATGTTATCGCCGCATCAGGGATGAACGTAACGCTCTTCGGCGGTTTTATTAGCGCAATATTCAGCTTTTTCCTTAAACGGCAATTGGCACTTTTTTTCAGTATCTTTGGTATTCTTATTTATGTAGTTTTGGCAGGATTTGAGGCATCGATAATAAGAGCCGCCATAATGGGCATCCTAGCATTTTCTGCGCAAATTTTAGGCCGCCAGAGGCTTTCATCATACGGTTTAATACTTGCCGGATACTTCATGGTTCTTTTAAGTCCTGACACAATTTTTGATATCGGTTTTCAGCTTTCTTTTGTTGCAACAGCAGGGCTTCTATATATTCGTCCAATTTTTTATTCTTCTGAGTCTATCAAACGAATTTTGGGTAAATCTTTGGTCGGGGAGGATATTGCTACAACAATTTCTGCACAGGCTGCAACTTTACCAATACTTCTTGCCAATTTTGGAATCTATTCTATTTGGTCGATAGTTGTAAATGCTTTAGTTTTGTGGACAGTTCCAATTTTGATGATCATAGGCGGAGTCGGCGGGGTAGTAGGATTATTTTTTGATTTTGCCGGTAAATCGATTATTTTTCTTTCACTTCCTTTTATCTTATATTTTGAGAAAATTATAGATGTCTTTTCGAATTTTGGCGGGATTTTAAAAATAGAAAATCTTTCGTGGCAGATAGTTTGCGGATATTACTTATTGTTAGGAGTTGCGGTTTATAAACTGAAAAATTTTAAGGTATGATCCTTCGGCAGGTTCGGCAAGCTCACTGCAGGCAAGCTCAGGATCATACTGAGGTATTCGAAGTATGAAGAAATATTTCGGAGTCTTTATTCTTATTTTGATTTTCTTAGGCGGGATAGTTTTTTATCAGTATGCAAGATTCAACGATAACAAGCTTCATGTAGTTTTTTGCGATGTAGGACAAGGGGATGGAATTTTTATTAGAACAGCCTCTGGTAAAAATTTCTTAATAGACGCCGGGCCAGATGAAAAAATTATCGGCTGTCTTGAAAGACATATGCCTTTTTGGGAAAGAAAGATAACGCTTGCTTTTTTAAGCCATCCTCATTTAGACCATTTTGCAGGGTTTAATCACGTTTTTAAAAGGTATAATTTGTTATCTTTTGCTGCTGAAGATTTAAATAATAAAAGCGCAAGCTTTCAGGGACTTTTAAGTCAGCTAAATGATAAAAAACTTAGGATCCAATATCTTTATTCCGGAGATTCTTTTAAAATAAAAGATGGCACTAGATTTTCGGTCTTAGCGCCTACAAAAGATTTTATTGACAGGACCAGTCCGAATGGACAAATCGGAGAAAATGGGGAGTTTGCATCATTGATTATTCTGGTATCATACGGATCTTTTAGGGCTGTTTTTACAGGCGATAGTCAGGCTTCTGAGTTGAATCAGGCAATTTCGGATAATTCTATTGACGGCACGAAAATTTTAGAAGTGCCTCATCATGGTTCAAAAACCGGCTTAAGTATCGAGATATTAGATAGATTAAGACCAAATTATGCAGTAATTTCGGTGGGCGCGCATAATCGATATGGCCATCCTAATAAGTTTACTTTAGATCTTTTAAATGAATTTGGTATTAAAACTTTAAACACTTCCAAAAATGGGGATATAGAAATAATTTCCGATGGAAAAAACTTCAAAGTTAGATAAACCTAATTTTTTAGCGGGTTGACTTGCGCCGCATTTAGGGAATGGGGAGTAGCTTCTGTTTGCTCCGGCTTATATACAGGAAGTGTAAGGGTTATAATTGTCCCGCGTTCTTCATCTGAGTCAAGGCTTATTGATCCGCCATGTGCGTCAATAATTTTTTTTGTAATATATAAACCCAATCCACTTCCATCCCTTTCCTCTGCGCCGTCTTTGCTTTTTACCTGGTAAAATTTTGTAAAGATCTTACCTTGATCTTCTTTTGGTATACCGCGGCCGGTATCGGCTACGGAAACTCGCAGTTCTTGCACTCCTTTGTTAAATAAAGTTGCTGCAGACAGAATGATTTTTCCACCCTCCGGCGTAAACTTAATACTGTTTGATATAAGATTATTCAGTGCTTGTCCCATCCTAACCTTATCTATATCTACTAAAGGGAGATGGTTATCAACATTGTAGGTCAAAAAAATATTTTTTCTTTCCGCTTGAGGAGTAAACATTTTAATTCTTTCATATATTAGCTCATCTATGGTATCGGGTTTTTTATTCAAGCTAAAAGTTCCCGACTCCAGTTTTGCAATATCAAGAATAGAGCCTACCTGATCCAAAAGCAGATGAGACTGCCTGTTAATCATTTTTAGAAATTGCTCTTTTTCATCATCTTTGAGCGTGTATTTATGATTTAACAAAAGCTCGGATGAATCTTTTATGCTCGTTAGCGGCGCGCGAAGTTCGTGTACGGCAAGGCTCGCAAAATCGTCTTTTAAATTTTTATCCTGGATCGGTTCTTTTTTAGGATCGCTATTTGGATAACGTAAAGATTTTTTTGACCTATCGTCTTTTAAGGAAATAATTATTGAAGTTAGTCCAAATAATATTACAGCGCAGATAGATAATATTTCTAGAATCATTGTGCAGATGGGGCAGATTCATCTTTTCTAAGAACATTTCTGATTTTATTAACGATATCGGCGATTTCAACTTTATATTTAAAAACATAATCTATTGCGCCTTCATTTATTGCTTGTTTTACCAGTTCCTCCTGGCTAAAATTGGTTATCATCATAACCGGAATATTTTTTGTCTTATCGTCAAGTTTTAGCTCTTTTAATACTTGATTACCCGAAATATCAGGAAGAACCTGGTCTAAAAGAATAAGATCGGGAGCGTCTGATCTGGCTTTCTGCAATGCGTCGCGTCCTGTTTTTGCAGAAAAGGTAGCAAAACCCTCTTTTTCAAGGGCAGTTGTAATAATCGCCGAAAGCGATTCATCATCGTCTACAATAAGAATTTTCATCTATCTAATATAAACGCTAGCAGTTATGCTGTCCTATGTCAAGGCCGATCTGTTTGCTTTTTGTTTCTCTCTGTTCTATAATCCCAAAACTTTATGGTTTTAGAAAAAGATCCAATATACTTACATAATCCAATGTGGGTGGAGTTAGGGCACCCCGATATTATTAGAAAATTGGATATCGCAAACGATGCAGCAGAAGTAGTAGGTGAAGCTGCTTCAGATCTCTTAGAAATTACAGAAGGAGATGCATTAACTTTTGGTCCAATGTTTATCGCTTACTATTCAGAAGCAATACTTCACAATGAAGATAGAATAAGTATCGAAATTGAAGCAGCAGCCATTATGGGAGATCATCAGGCAAAAGAAAGAAAAGAGAGAGGCTACAATCCTAAATGGCTACACAATGAAAGAATGAAGTTTGAAAGAGCTCTCTTCGATGCTGCTAAGGGTGATTATAGGGCTATTAAGATCGTACTTTTTGAACAATGGTGCGATGGGGGGTATCATACAGAAGCCTTTATGAGAATAGTAGAAATTATGCCAGACAACGCAGCTCCTTTTATTCCACCTAGGCCTGCTTGGATGGATTTTGATGATCTTCAATAAATTTTAAAGAAACCTCTTTGTTGAAATTTCTGTGATAGAATAAGGTTGGTTATGAAAATTAGAGAAGAGATTAAATCTGCTGTTTCAAAAGTTTTAGACGATTTAAAAATTGAAGGTTTTGAAATAGTTTTTTCGTCTGATTTGTCTCATGCGGACTTTTCTACAAACATTTCGTTTACGATTTTTTACAAATTAAAGGAAAAATTTAAAAACCCTTTAGAACTTGCAACTCATATCTCAAATAAGCTTCAAAAAAAATTACCCGAAATCGAGACAATTGAGGTTTCAAAACCCGGATTTATTAATTTTTTTCTATCGGAAAAATATTTACTCCGAGAAATAGATCAAATTACATCATCTAAGAATTACGGGAAAGGGGCGTTGCTTTCGGGCAAAAAAATCATGCTGGAGTTTGCAGATCCCAACCCATTTAAAGAATTTCACATAGGACATCTTAGAAATATTTCTCTTGGAGAGTCATATGCAAGGCTTTTGGAATTTCAGGCAGCAAATGTATGGAGAGTCAATTATCAGGGTGACGTTGGAATGCATGTTGCAAAAGCCCTGTACGGGCTTTTGCAAATCTCAGATCTCAAATCTCAGATCTCAAATCTCGAAAAAAAACCAATTAGCGAGCGTTCAAAATTTCTGGGCGGGGCATACATCGCTGGAGCTAAAGCTTATGAAGAAGATGAGAAAGCAAAAAAAGAAATTCAGCAAATTAATCTAAAAATTTACAAAAAAGAGGATCCAGGTTTAAAAAAACTTTGGGAGGAAGGACGAGCATGGAGCTTGAAACATTTTGAAAATATATATCAGAGAGTCGGGACGCAGTATGAAAGATTTTATTTTGAGAGTGAAGCTGCAGAGCCGGGGAGAAAATTAGTTTTAGAAAATATTGACAATGGTATTTTTGAAAAACACGAAGGAGCTATTGTTTTCAGGGGAGATCACACAAGAGTTTTTGTTACAAAAGAAGATTACGCGACTTATGAAGCAAAGGATTTAGCTCTTGCCAAGCTTAAATATCAAGATTTCAAATATGACAGGTCAATTATTATCACAGCTAATGAACAAGAACCATATTTTAAAATAGTTCTTGAAGCGATGGGAAGAGTTTTGCCTGAGCTTGCCGAAAAAACAGTTCATTATCCTTTTGGTTTTGTAAATTTGAAGGAAGGAAAGATGTCCTCAAGAAAGGGAGATGTAATTTCGGCAGAATGGCTTTTGGATGAGGCAAAAAAAAGAATAAAAGAGCGATTTACAGATATGGATGAGGATACGCTTGAGAAGGTTGCTGTAGGAGCTGTAAAATACTCCATGCTTAAATTTTCGAGAAAATCCGATATTGCCTTTAGCTTCGATGAGTCGATAAATCTTGAGGGAAATTCCGGACCATATCTTCAGTACACTTTTGCGAGAACGCAGAGCGTTCTGGATAAATCACAAATCCCAAATTCCAAATTCCAAATAAATACCAAATCACAAAATTTAAATTCAAAATTAGAAGATGAGGAATTGCTCATTCTGAGATTGTTAATTCATTTCCCCGAAGTAGTTGAAGAGGCAGAGGAAAATTTTGCGCCAAATCTTTTATGCAATTATCTTTTTGATCTTGCCCAAAAATTCAATAATTTTTATCAGAAGCACAAGATTTTAGGGAGCGATAAGGAAGAATTTAGATTACAACTAACATTCGCAGTCGGTCAAACTCTCAAAACCGGCCTCTACCTTCTTGGCATTGAATCCCCGGAGAAGATGTAAGATTATTGCTGAGTTTTTTCGAGGCTAATTTGCTCAGAGGGATGGAGGAAGTTCGAACTTATTTTGCAGAAGAGTTTGTGGGATTACTTAAATGAATACCTTCTCTTGTAAAAGCATGGAAAGTAGTCGAGATTTCGTCTCCATCCGAATAAATATGTTCCTCGTCCTTTTTTTGTTTGACATGGGATAATGCTTCTTCTTGGGTTTTGAATGAACCAGTTGGAAACCACGAACTATCAATTCCGTCGTTTCCCAGAACAACAAAAGGATCCCCGTCTTGTATAAAGGGGTTTTGAAGCTGAATTGCAGACTGAATAACTCGTCTTATGTGCTCACCTGGAGCAACTTCGTCTTTTTGTGCGTCAGTTACGACGTCAACGAGTCGACCAGTGTGTTGTTTTTGATAGGCTTCCTTATCTAGCATGGAGGGAGTGTAACAAAAAAAATCTCTGGAATCAACCATGGGTTTATAGCTCCGAGGGTTGGATTCGAATGTATAACATTTTAAAAATTCAATAATTTTTGGCTCTTGA
>JBBTYY010000038.1:0-2173 GCA_038061615.1 Patescibacteria group bacterium
GCAAAGAGTTTTGGTTCTTTTGCGGAAAAAGAACAAAAGAAATATATTTATGAAATCTCTTTAAAAATCTCCTTTATAATATCGTAACTGAATCCCTTCGAAGAGAGATATCTGGCGATTTTTTGAAATTTTTCTTCCCGGGGAAGTCCTTTGTATTTCCTTGCTCTTTTCTCCATGAGCTTCTTCGCAGAACTTAAATCATCAATCGTCAATGATAAATCGTCAATGATTTGATCTATCAAATCTTTATCGATTCCTTTTTGCTTAAGTTCTATTTTAATGAGTCTTACGGATCTCGGTTTGAATCTTGTTCGCTGTTCGATCCACCACTTTACAAACTCTTCGTCATTTAAAAAATTATTCTTCTTAAGTCTTGAAACTACCTTGCTGATTATATTTTCTGAGGCCTTCTTCTTTGAAAGATTCTGTTTTACTTCGTATTCGGAGCGGGGACGAAAAGAAAGAAAGCGAAGGGCTTTATTGTAGAATTTATCAAGCTCATCCATTAAGCAGCTTCTTTTTCTTCTATTCCAACAGCAACCGGAGTACCGGCAGATACGCTTTTCTTCATGATCTCATCAATAATTTTCTTTGCAATATCCGGTTTTTCTTTTAAAAACATTTTCGTGGCTTCTTTTCCTTGCCCAAGCATTAAATCCCCGAATCTGAAGAATGCTCCGGATTTTCCAATAATTTCCATCTCAACTCCTACATCAACAATCCCGCCTTCTTTTGATATTCCCGAGTCGGCCATTACATCAAATTCTGCAATTCTAAAAGGCGCTGAAACTTTGTTTTTGACAATTTTTGCTCTATGCCTTGAACCTATAACCCTATCACCATCTTTTAAAGACTCTATTTTCCTTACGTCAATTCTTACTGATGAATAAAACTTTAAAGCAAGACCTCCTGTTGTTGTTTCGGGATTTCCAAACATAACTCCTATTTTTTGGCGCAACTGATTTGTAAAAATAACAACTGTTTTGGATTTGGAAATTACACCCGTTAACTTTCTTAAAGCCTGCGACATTAAACGTGCCTGAAGTCCCATCATTGCATCTCCCATTTCTCCTTCTATCTCTGCCCGAGGAACCAGTGCCGCAACAGAATCAATTACCAAAACATCCACGCCACCGGATCTAATAAGACTTTCGGCAATCTCAAGCGCCTGCTCTCCCGTATCGGGTTGGGAGATTAAAAGCTCATTTAATTTTACTCCGATTCGCTCTGCCCAAAGAGGATCCACTGCGTGTTCTGCATCTATAAACGCCGCGACTCCTCCGTTCTTTTGTGCTTGGGCGATTATGGAAAGACATATAGTTGTTTTACCGGATGCCTCAGGTCCGAAAATTTCAATTACCCTTCCTCTTGGCACTCCGCCTACACCAAGTGCTAAGTCTAAGGGGAGGGAACCGGTTGAGATAACAGAAACATCAAACCTTTGACCCCCTTCTCCAAATCGCATAATAGAACCTCTTCCATATTGTTTTTCTATTTGCTCCATTGCAAGGTTTATTGCGTCAAGTTTTTTCGAAGATTCCGTAGGACCGTTTGGCTGTGTTTTTTGGGAGGATTGATGTTTGGCCATTTTCGTTTCAATTGTAAACATTGTTATGCTAAAATACAAGAGGTAATAATCAAATATTCAAATAAACGAATAAACAAATTCTAAAATGGAGGACAAGCCTGTTCAAGATATTCACAAAAGGATTTATAACTTTGTTATTCGGGTTCTTACATTATTAAAACAATTACCAAAAACGGCAGAAAATCTGATCATTATTAATCAGATTGCAAGATCAGTAACGTCGATGGGCGCTAACGATAGAGAAGCAGACGGTGTCACAACAAAAAAAGATTTTGTTCATAAATACAGCATCGTAAGAAAAGAAGGGAAAGAGACTGATTATTGGCTTAACCTAATCGCGGATACAAATCCTAAGTTAAAGCCAAGAATGAAAAATATTATTGCAGAGGGAATAGAAATCATTAAAATAGTAAGTACAATTATTTATAAGACGCAGAACAAAATAAAAAAGAATTTAGTAATTTGACTATTTGCTTATTGGATTATTTGTTTATTTTTTGCCTTCGGCAAAACGGGGTGTAGTTTAACGGTAGAATGCGCGGCTGGGGGCCGTGTGGTTGGAGTTCGATTCTCCGCACCCCGACA
>JBBTYY010000039.1:0-2773 GCA_038061615.1 Patescibacteria group bacterium
TCTTTTAGAAATGATCCTGGGTTAGTGATTACATCGGAGCTTAAATAATCACTTTCATCAAGCATCGCTCCATTTAGAAATACCTTGCCTTTTTCAAGTTTTATCTTGTCCCCTACTACTCCAATAACTCTTTTTATAAAATCTTTTTCGGGTTCTGGAGGGGCTTTAAAGACGACTACTTCTCCTCTTTTTGGAGTTTCAAAATTAAGTGAAACTATGTTTGTCAAAATATATTCTTTATCTGTGAAGTTGGGGAACATTGAGTCACCGTTTACTTGAAAAGGGCGGAATAAAAAGACATAAACAACTAAAAAAACTGCAGCTGCGAGCAAGAGAGTTTGGACAATGTCTATTAAGAAAACATAAATTTTACGTAAAATTTCCATGACTTCAATTGTCCTAGATTCAACCTGCTTTGTCAATGGACTCAGGAATTATATTTTTTCAGCTGTAATAACTACATAAGTAAAAAAATCCCCTAATCCAAAATTAAATCTCAGAAGTTTAAAACCAGATTTACTAAGAATATTCTTTATTTGCTTTTTAGATTTAACCTTAGTAATTTCATGGGGATGCAATCTTACTTTTTTTTGAAATAAATTATTTAATATAAAATGTATTGAGTTTAGGAATATTACACTTAATCCAAATTGAGGTGGCCAGAAGAGTAGTATTTTGCCCTTCTTTTTAAGAACTCT
Organism: Patescibacteria group bacterium; assembly: GCA_038061615.1. Classification (GTDB taxonomy): domain Bacteria; phylum Patescibacteriota; class Microgenomatia; order Levybacterales; family UBA12049; genus 2-01-FULL-38-21. The sequence continues at coordinate 699 of JBBTYY010000039.1, forward strand.
GTGGAATTCATCAAGGATTTTTTTGATTTCAATTTCCGAAAAATGCTCCATCACTCCTAAATTATATATGCCATTAAAAATGTTTTTCCTTGAAGGAATTTTAAAAATGTCGCCATAGAGTATCTCACAAGAACTTCCGTGGAGATTTTTGTATCTGTTAAGAGCTTCACTTGATATATCAAGAGCTGTAATTTTCACTTTTTTAACAACATTTGTATCAACCTGCCCAGCGCCACAACCGGCATGAAGAATTTTTTGATTTTTCTTAAAGGTCTTATTTATAAAATAGTTTAAATATCTTCTTATTATGTATTTTCTGTAAAAAACAGCAATGGTATCATAAAGAATCTTTCTTTTTTTTCGAGGATTACGCCAATACTCATCCCATTCCTTTTCAGTTTTTCCTGGGTTTAGTTTGCCGGTAAAAAGCTTAGGTATGTAAAGATAAGAATCTATGTAGACTCTTGATAGATAAAACGTTTTCAATAAAAAAACTAAACTATTACTAGCATCTTTTGCTGTCATTTTTGAATGACCATAGGTTCTGGAAGGTAAGCTAATAGAGACCTCTTTTATGCGAAACTTATTTAGATGAAATATGTAAATGCTTTCAAAGAAAAAAGAATAATCCTTAGATTCAATTATTTTAAATATTGCCAAAGGAATATTGTTTATCTTATATATTCTAAATGCTCCTGTAGCGTCATATGGGACAGAGAGAAAGGTTTTTGTTAAAATGTGAGCTAATAAGGTAAGGATTTTTCTAAACAGGTTCCATTCGGAAAGGCTTTTTTTTGAGAGATACCTAGATCCCAATACTATATCATAAGTATGGGACATTTTAAGTAATTTCCTTATCTCCTCTGGTTTATGCGTAAGGTCGCAGTCCATTGTAATAAGAGTTTTATATTTTTTTTTGTACGCCCAATCGATTCCGGCAAGATGCGCGCCTCCTATGCCTGCTTTTTGTTTTCTAAGTAAAAGATGAACTGACTTATCATTTCGAATAATTTGTCTAATTATTTGAGCGGTGCCATCCGGGGAATTATCATCGACGAAAAGGATATCGATTCTTAGTTTCGTTTTTTTAATCTTACGGTAAAGATTATTGACATTTTCCGATTCGTTATATGTAGGAATTAGAATTAAAGTACTGGTCATTTATGTTGGTTTTGAAGTATAATTTTATCAAATGCAGTTCAGAGATTCTATAGTTATTTTATTTAATAATTGAAAGACCGTTTAGCTCAGCGGTAGAGCGCTTCGTTCACATCGAAGAAGTCGGGGGTTCAAATCCCTCAACGGTCACAAAGAGTTTTTCTTTGAAAAAGATACTCATAAATTTTCAACACAACTAAATACTTATGAATATACTTTTTTTTTCACGATTATTTTATCCCCACATAGGGGGAGTTGAGAAGCATGTTGAAAGAATCAGTCTGGAACTAATCAAGAAAAACCATGAAGTCACAGTTTTAACAGAAAAATTTGATAATAAACTATCAAGCAGTGAAGTTATTAACAAAATAAGTATAACTAGAATTAATCCAGGCGGAAATGACTGGTTCAAAAAATTTAGGATTTGGAAGAATGTTTGGAAAAATAGAAAATTAATAGCTGATGCTGATGTTATTCATGTCCATGATGTCTTTTTTTGGTATTTGCCTTTTAGATTTTTATTTTGGAAAAAAAAAGTTTACGTAACTTTTCATGGATACGAGGGAGATTCTATTCCCGGGTTAAAAGCAAAGCTAATGCATAAAATTGCAGAAAAGCTTTCTAGAGGAAATATCTGCGTCGGGGACTTTCTTGAAAAATGGTACGGGACAAAACCTGATTATGTCACCTACGGTGCCGTAGAAGTATCAAGTATTAAGTATCCCTCCTTCGTTAAAGCTTCGGCGGGCAGGCAAGTATTAAGTAAAAACAAAAATAAATTAAAATTTTTATTTATCGGAAGATTGGAAGAGGAGACGGGAGTTATGGAATATCTCAAAACTCTTGTGTTATTGAAGAAAGATAGATACAAATTTAAACTGACAGTTTTGGGAGATGGGAGTCTGCGAAAAAAAGCA
>JBBTYY010000040.1:0-6585 GCA_038061615.1 Patescibacteria group bacterium
AATGGGTTGGGAAATTTAATAGCCCGAGTTGCAAAACTTTGCGAAAATTCAAGCTATGTGCAGATGGGATCGGAGAGTAGAGCTTCGGGTCATTTAATCTCAATCGAGGGGTATTCCGATGCGATTTCTCAGTTTCGTTTCAACGATGCGCTTTCTTTTGTCTGGAAAAAAATCGCAGCTCTTGATAAGTTTATTAACGATGAAAAACCTTGGGATCTTCAAAAGACAGGCGATAAAAGATTAAAATCTGTTTTGGCCCATTCGATTGATCAAATTCAGGAAATCGCAGCCCTTCTTGAGCCTTTCTTACCGGAAACAGCAGAAAAAATTGAAAAACAATTCCAAGGACCAGAAATCAAATCCCAAAAATCATTATTTCCAAGGATTTAATAATTTTTAATTTTTGACTTTAAATTTTAACTTTTCCCTTTTAATTTTTGAACTATGATTGATGTTCACTGTCATTTGAATTTTCATTCTTTCGAGAAAGATTATGATGATGTAATTAAAAGAGCTTTTGAAAAGGGCGTTGGGAAAATAATAAATGTCGGGACAAAAATCGACTCAAGTCAAAAAGCAATTGAGCTTGCGGAAAAGTACGATAATTTATATGCAATAGTCGGCGTCCATCCTCATCACTCGGATAAACTAGAAAAAGACTGGCTTTCTGAACTTGAAAAGATGGCAAAGCATCCAAAAGTGGTTGGTATTGGAGAGTGCGGCATGGATTTTTATAGCTATAAATCAAATAATATTGCTGATCCCAATCTTCAGAAAGAAGTATTTATAAAACAGATAGAGCTGGCGCATAAATTAAGACTGCCTCTTCAAATCCACAACCGCCATGCTGGAAAAGATATTATAGAAATTCTTTCTGCCTACGAGACTGAACTTTTAAATCCTCCCGGAATGTTCCATTGTATGTCCGGAGATATTGATTTTTTAAAAAAGGTTTTAGATCTTGGTTTTTATGTAGGTTTTGACGGAAATATTACCTATGATGGCCTTGCCCCCGGAGAAGATACACTTCTTACTGAATTAGTTAAAGAAACTCCGCTTGATAAAATAATTGCGGAGACAGATAGTCCTTTTTTGACACCACAGCCTTATAGAGGTAGGAGAAATGAACCTTCTTATGTTATAATTGTTGGGCAGTTTTTGGCCAAGATAAAAGGTGTTTCTTTTAAAGAAATAGAAGAAAAAACAACAGAAAACGCCCACAATCTTTTTAAGATATGACAAATTTTTTCAGTAAGATTTTTACAAGATACCCAATAAAAACAAGGAGATTTTTAGAAATTTTGCCGGGGTTTTTCTCCTGGATGCTTATTTTGTTTCCCTTATGGGGTTCATTAACTATACCCTACTTTGTTGCTTACTTTATTTTATTTTTTGATGTTTACTGGCTGTATAAATCTTTTTCTGTTGCAACAACTTCATTTATTGCCTCGAATAGGATTAAAGACGCAGAGAGCAAAAATTGGCTAGAGAAATCATCCAAGCTTTCGAATTTTGAAAAAGTAAACCACATTATTATAATTCCCAACTTTAAGGAAAGTGTAGATAAACTCCGGGATACGATAAAGGCAGTTGCAAACCAAACTTTTCCTACAAAAAGAATATTTATAATTCTTGCTATGGAGAAAAGGGAACAAGATGGCAGAAGAAAGGCAGATATACTAATTAAAGAGTTTAATGAAACTTTTGGCCAAATTTTTGCAACATATCATCCGGACATAGAAGGCGAAGTTAAAGGTAAATCTTCAAATGAAGCATATGCAGGAAAACAAGCTAATAGACAATTGATAAAAAGGGGAATAATAGACATTGATTTTGCAACTGTCTCCTCGGTTGATGCAGACTCAATTTTTGATAAACAATATTTTTCTTACTTAACGCATAGTTTCTTAACCGATGAGAAACGTTATAATAAATTCTGGCAATCGGCAAACGTAAATTATAATAATTTCTGGAAAATTCCGGCTCCAACACGCATTATCGCCTTTTTCGGAAGCATTTGGAGAATGGCAGTTCTTATTCAGCATGATAAATTGGTTGCAAATTCTACCTATTCACTTTCTTTTAAATTATTAAAGAAGGTTGATTATTGGGACGTGGATGTAATTCCCGAGGACTATAGAATTTTCTTCAAGACTTTTTATATGCTAAAAGGGGAGGCATGGGTTGAGCCGATATTTTTAAAAACATCTATGGACGCACCCCTTTCCCAAGGATATCTTAAGAGTCTTAAAAATAAATATGATCAGGAAAGAAGATGGTCATGGGGTGTATCCGATGATCCGTTGTTTATTAAATGGTGGTTTACCGTTCCTAATGTGCCATTTATTAGAAAAACTGTCATGCTTTATAACGTCTTGATTGATCATTTCCTCTGGCCGGTTAACTGGTTCATATTAACCGTTGCCGCAAATATAATTCCATTTATAAATCCGGCTTTCTCAAGAACTACCTTGGGTTATAGACTTCCGGGAATAGCAGGGGCAATTTTAACATCTTGTATTTTTGCTCTTTTGGTACTTGTAATTATTGACTTCAGGGCCCGGCCAAGACAGCACTCTTTAAGCAAAACCCGCGAATTTCTCTTTCCGCTTGAATTTATTCTTCTGCCTGTTGTTGGATTTTTCTTTTCAACTCTTCCGGCTCTTATTTCTCATACTCAACTTATGTTTGGAAAAAGGTTAGAATATAAAGTAACAGAGAAAATATGACCCGTTCGGGACATTCGACGCAGCTCAGTCGAAGTCCAAGTTCAGGGCCATACTGAATGAATTGAACGTATGAAATTTTTAGCCAGAGCAGAAAAGAGCAGAAACTTCTGGTTTCTGTTAATAGCCTCTTTTATTTTTTTTCTGCTTCGCTTTCCCTCACTTTTTGAACCTTATTGGTATGGAGATGAAGGAATATATCAAGTTCTAGGAATGGCTATTAGAAATGGCCGGCTTTTATATAGGGACATTTGGGACAACAAACCGCCTCTTCTCTATATTCTCTATTCTTTTTTTAACTCAGATCAATTTTGGCTAAGACTAGTATCTGTTGTTTTTGGAATACTTGCGTTAATTGCTTTTTATGCACTTTGTAAAAAACTTTTTTCTCAAAGACAAAATGGGGGAAAAATCGCAATCTTTTCAACATCAATTTTTGGTCTTCTTTTTGCACTGCCTCTCGTAGAAGGAAACATTGCAAATGCAGAAAATTTTATGCTCTTCTTTATTATTCTCGCAGGTTTTCTAATTTTTTCCGAAAAAGAGAAATTAAAAAACAATATCCTTGCGCTTTCCGGTTTTCTCCTTGGAATTGCATTTTTATTTAAAATTGTTGGAATTTTTGATTTTGCAGCCTTTTTTACATTCCTTTTTATTTTAAACCTACCCAGAAAGATTTCAAACTTTAAAAATATTGTCTACGCTCAACTTTATTTTTTACTGCCGTTTGTATTTGGATTTCTTTTTCCGATAGTCGTGTCTGCCTTATTTTTTCTTCTTCACGGATTTTCCACTTTTAAATATTTTCTTGAAGCCTCTTTTGTCCAAAATGTGGGCTATGTCGGTTATGGAAATAAATTTATAATTCCCCAAGGCTTACTTATTTCAAAATTATTACTTCTTTCCCTATTCTTGTTATTTCTTCTTGCAAAAAGAAACATTTTTTCAAAAACAACTCTTTTTGTATTAATTTGGTTTGCTTTTTCTCTCTTCAACGCCTTTTTTTCGGGGCGTCCTTATACTCACTACGTTTTAGTTCTTATTCCAAGCTTTTCTCTTTTGATAGGGCTATTGTTTTGGGATAAGAAATATCGATTTTTGCTTATTCTAATCTTTATAGTTTCGTTTTACCTAATACTTAAGAACTTTTCGTTTTATGGTAAAACCTTTTTCTATTATCAAAATTTCTTTTCCTTTATAGCAGGTAGAGAAACAGTAGCGCAGTATCGGGGTTTTTTCGATAAAAAAACTCCCATAGACTATGAACTTGCTCAATTCATAAAAACTAAAACTAAAAAAGACGATAGCATATTTATCTGGGGAAATAACGCTCAGGTTTATGCACTGTCAGATAAACTTCCGCCCGGCCGTTATGCAGTTGCATATCATATAACCGGATATAAGGACGGCATAGAAAATACAAAAGAAGCTTTTTTAAAACAGGAGCCTAAATTAGTTATCATTATGCCTGATCAAAGCCAGATCCCCTTTTCTTTATACAATTATGGCAAAGTTGTAAAGATAGGCAACGTTCTTATCTATGAACGGATTTTTTAGAGACTTCAAGGATGATAAGGTTATGTCAGGAGGATTTGTTGTAACTTTTATAACAATTTTTCTTACCTTCATTTATATTCTGATTAACCTTCAATTTTTCCCCCCCTACATACCCCTTTTTAATCAGCTCCCATGGGGCGATCAAAGACTAGGAACAACATTCACGATTTTTATTCCATTGGGAATTACCGCTCTTATTGCAGTTCTTAATATAGTTATCTGCTCTTTTATTTACAAAAAATCCCAAATAATTTCGCGCTTACTTGCCGTAACCAGCGTGCTGGTTGCCTTTTTATCTTTTCTCTTCATCATAAGAACCATTCAGCTGATTACATAAATGAACGACATTATTTTTTTTCCTTTTTTAATTTCTTTTATTACAGTGGTTGTCGCAACTCCTTTATCTCTTATTTTTATTAAAAAGTTAGGAATTATCGATGATCCTAAGAAACATAAGCACCCTGCTATTCTTCATAAAAAACCTATTCCAAGAGGAGGAGGAATTCCGCTTTTTATCGGAGCCTTAACAGCAAGTCTTATTTTTCTTCCCATGTCAAAAATTATTATTTCATTGCTTATCGCATCTTTTTTTTCTTTGATAGTAGGAGTGCTGGATGATAAATATGACGTTTCACCTTATAAAAGATTTTTTGTAAATATTTTAGCTGCCGGTTTTGTTGTTTTTATGGGAGCAAATATTCCATTTATTACAAATCCGTTTGGCGGAATACTTTTTCTAAATAAAATCTCTCTTCCTTTTTTTCAAGGAACAACTTTTGTTTTTTTTTCCAATTTAATTGCGGTTTTATGGATTGTTTGGGTTATGAACATGTTAAATTGGAGCAAGGGTGTTGACGGACAAATGCCCGGGATTGTTGCTATTTCTGCAATAGTTATTGGGATTTTAAGTCTTAGATTCTCTCCTCTTGATGCTTCCAGTCAGGAAGCGGCAACACTTTCTTTTATAATTGCCGGCGCATCTCTTGGATTTTTAATATTTAATTTCTATCCTGCAAAAATATTTCCGGGATATGGAGCAACTGCAATTTATTTAATGCTTGCTGTTGCATCAATTTTGTCCAGCGCAAAACTTGCAACTGCAATTCTTGTTATGGGAGTACCAATGACAGACGGACTTTTTACGATTGGGAGAAGAATATTATCGGGAAAATCTCCTTTCTGGCACGACAAAAAACATTTGCATCATCTTTTACTAAGTTTGGGCTTTGGACAAAGAAGAATTGCGTTGTTTTATTGGGTGGTTTCTGCTATATTGGGCACGTTATCACTCGTTCTTTCAAGCAGAGGAAAATTATTTGCAATAATAATGCTTGTTATTTTAGCAGGAGGAACAATTCTTTTTTTACATTTATTAACAAAACGCAATAATGAAACTCATATATAACATATTCCGGCTTTTAAGACCGCGGCAATGGATCAAAAATCTTGCAATATTTGCGGCAATTACTTTTTCCGGAGAACTTTTTAACTTTCAGGTTTTGGATAGAGTACTAATAGGATTTATTGTTCTCTGCGGATTATCTTCGGCAACTTATATAATAAATGACATTTTTGATATTAAAAGCGACAGGCTTCATCCGTTTAAAAAATTTAGGCCTCTTGCTAATAAAGACGTGCCAGTAGGCTTGGCTATTTTTATCGCAGTAGTTCTTGCAATAGGATCTTTTTATGTAGGACTAAAGTATGTTACTTTAACTTTTTTTATAATTACTGTAATTTACATATTACTTCAATTTATTTACTCATCTTTTCTAAAAGCCGTTGCCGTTGCCGATATTCTGGCAATAGCGGCCGGATATATACTAAGAGTCTATGCCGGAGAATTTGCTTCGGGATTTCATATTTCTGTTTGGCTTTTGTTAACAGCGATTTCTCTTTCTCTTTTCTTGGCAGTTGGAAAAAGAAAATCAGAATTGACTCTGGTTTCTCAAGTAAAAGATGTCAATATTGCAAATATTAGAAAATCCCTTTCTCATTATTCGGAAAGATTGCTTGATGTTTATGCTACTATATTTGCAACATCAACATTTGTTTTTTATTCTCTTTTCACATTTCTAGAAAATCCAAAAGGATTTCAATTGGGCTTAAACATTATTCTTCCGGATTTTCTGCCCGTGTTTTTTTATCGAAAGTGGCTAATGATAACAATAGCACCTGTTGTCTATGGTCTTATGCGATATATTCAGGATATTTATGAGAAACATGAAGGAGAAAGCCCCGAGAAAGTTTTATTTTCTGACAAACCTCTCCTGATTACTGTTATTATTTGGGTAATTTTGGT
>JBBTYY010000041.1:0-7771 GCA_038061615.1 Patescibacteria group bacterium
CAAAGTTCTTCTTGCTAACCGCGGAATAAAAACGAAGAAAGAGATTGAGGAATTTTTAAATCCAAGACTTGAAAATGTAACTGTCGAAAGTGTTGGAATTTACAAAAAACAATTAAAAAAAGCAATCGTAAGAATTGAATCGGCAATTAAAAAAAAAGAAGAAGTTATTGTTTTTGGAGATTATGACGTTGATGGGATTTGCGGATCTGCAATTTTATGGGAAACTTTAACAGAGGCAGGAGCAAAAGCTCTGCCATATATTCCGCATAGATTAGATGAAGGCTATGGTCTTTCAAAAATCGGAATAGATAATCTTCTTTTAAAAAACCCAAGGATTAAAATAATAATAACCGTAGATAATGGAATTGTTGCAGGTAAGGCGGTGGAGTACGCAAATAAAAAAGGAATTGATATTATTATTACCGATCATCATGTTCCTTCAAAAAATCTTCCTAAGGCTTATGCTATTGTTCATACAACAAAACTTTGCGGAGCAGGAGTAGCGTACTTGCTCGCGCAAGAAATAAAAAATGTCATTCTGAGGCGAAGCCGAAGAATCTCGGGATCCTTCGCTTCCGCTCAGGATGACAATGGAAAAGGAAATACTCATCTCGAGCTTGTTGCACTGGCAACTATTGCGGATTTGGTTCCTCTAACGGGTGCAAATAGAATACTTATAAAATTTGGAATCGAAGCTCTTCGAAAAACAAAAAGACCAGGACTGTTAGCTCTTATAAAAGAGGCAGAAATAGATAAAGATTTAATCGATATTTTTGAGATAGGTCATGTTATAGCTCCAAGACTTAATGCAATGGGAAGGCTTGAGTATGCCATGGATAGTCTTCGGCTTTTGTGCACAAAAGATTTAAAAAGGGCAGAAGCATTGGCGAAAGAACTTATCAGTACAAATAAAAGAAGACAGGAACTGACTATTGAAGCGCTTGAACATGCCAGAATGAAAATTCAAAACTCAAAAGTCAAAACTCAAAATTTGATATTTATTGCTCATGAGTCATATCAGCAGGGAGTTATTGGTCTTGTAGCAGGAAGATTGGTTGAGGAATTTTATCGCCCGTCCATAGTTCTTTCTATCGGTGAAAAATATAGCAAGGCATCGGCAAGATCGATAAGCGGATTTAATATTATTGAGTTTATTAGGGAAGCGTCAGATCTTTTGGTTGATGCAGGGGGGCATCCCATGGCGGCAGGTTTTACCGTAGAAACATCCAAAATAGCAGTTCTTGAAAAAAAATTCGAAGAGTTGGCAATAGCTCTTTTAAATACTAAAAAATTAGAAAGAATACTTATGATAGATACCCAAATTTCTTTGAAAGACATAACTAATAATTTTTATAGTAATCTTTTAAAACTTTCGCCTTTTGGAATTGGAAATCCTAAACCTACATTTGTAAGTAGAAAGGTTGCCATTGAGGATATGAGATTGGTAGGAGTAGACGGAAAACACCTAAAGCTTCGACTTCAACAATCAACCGTGCTGGACGCTATTGCTTTTGGGATGGGAGAACGGGAAAATGAATTACACATAGGCGATGCAATTGACGTCGTCTATACAATCGATCAAGACAAATGGAACGGAAACAACAGACTCCAGCTTAAGATAAAAGATCTAAGAAAACTCTGAAGATAAGATCAAAATCGTCGATTTCCTCGATATACATCCCTTACTGCTTCGCCTACTCGTTGAGTAACATTGTCCCACTTAGGAAGACCATTTGCAGACATTGAATCCTGTATTGTTTGCTCTACAAAAGCATGAGATACATGGCCTGATCCTATTATCCCACCGGCTCTTCTTGCTATTGTGGCCTGTACATTATTTGGAGCTTCATATCGATTTAAAATTTCTCCTAATTGTCCCATTGGTCTAACACCACCAAATGATCTATGTCCCTCTGATTTGTTTCCCATTCTAAGCTCATCACCTCCTTTAAAACAAAAACTCCCTTTTTCAGTGAAATTGGGAGGTTTTCTTTCCAACAAACCCTCCTCTTACTTAGTAAAGAGGGTATCGAATATAAAATTGAAAGAAAGATTCATGTATATATCAATATATATCAAGCATAAAACATCTTGTCAAGAGGGAAAAATTAAACTAAAATGATAAATGGTAAATGATAAACGATAAATCAAAAAGAATTTTATCAAGGCAAACACCGGAGCTTATAGGTCAAAAAGTTATTCTTGCGGGATGGGTTAAAACCCGTCGAGATCACGGAAAATTAATTTTTCTTGATTTAAGAGATAGATCCGGGATAGTTCAGTTGGTTGTAAATCCAAAAGTTTCGCAAGAGGCTTATAAAAAAGCGCAGGATTTAAAACCCGAATATGTTATCAAAGTTGACGGAACAGTTAGGGAAAGACCGGCTCCAACAATAAATAAAGAATTAGAAACGGGGAGTGTTGAGGTAGAAGTTGAGGATATTGAAATTATCTCAAAAGCCCAAACCCTGCCATTTGACATGGGGGAAGAAAAGTTAAATCTGGAACTGCCAACCCTTCTTGATAACAGATCATTGAGTTTGCGCCATCCAAAAGTTTCTGCAATTTTTAAAATTCAGCAAACTTTAGCGCAGTCTTTTAGAAAAACACTCAAGGAGGAAGACTTTACAGAAATTTTTGTTCCGACTCTTGTGCCGAGCGCAACTGAGGGAGGAGCCGAGGTTTTTTCTGTTGATTACTATAATCATAAAGCTTATCTTGCACAATCTCCTCAGATGTACAAACAGATAATGACCTCAATTTTTGAAAGAGTCTTTACGATTGCGCATGCTTATAGGGCAGAACCATCGGTTACAACCAGACACCTATCAGAATATGTAAGCCTTGATGCGGAATTTGGGTTCATAAATTCCTGGGAAGAGATTATGGAATGGGCGGAAAAAGTTGTTCTGTCTATGATTGAAGATGTTAGGGAAAAAAACCAAAAAGAACTGAAGCTTTTTGGAGTAGATCTGCCCGAGTTTAAAAAATCGATCCCGAGAATAAAGATGAGAGATGCACAGGAAATTATATTTAAAAGGACAAAAGTGGATCACAGGAATGAACCGGATCTTGACCCGTCCTCGGAAAAAGAAATCTGCAGATGGGCAAAAGAAGAAACAGGAGCTCCGTTTGTTTTTATTACTCATTACCCTGCTAAAAAAAGACCGTTTTATACTATGCCGGACTCAAACGATCCAAATTATACTTTAAGTTTCGACCTTTTAGGAGTAAGCGAAGAGTGGATTACGGGAGGACAGCGAATAAATGATTACGAAATGCTTCTTGAGAATATTAAGAAATGGGGAAATAAACCGGAAAATTTCCAAATATATCTTCAGTCATTCAAATATGGAATGCCTCCCGAAGGCGGTTTTGCAATGGGGCTTGAGCGAATAACAAAAGATATACTGGGACTTTCAAATATAAGAGAAGCAAGTCTTTTCCCAAGAGATATGGAGCGAGTAGATGAAAGATTTTCTAAAGTCCGTTAAGCTTTTAATAAAACGAATTTTAAAACCCGACCCATTTTTATTGCCCGTCATTCTCGTTGCGGCTCTTTTCTTTTTAGCTGTTTTTGATGTTTATCAAAAAGGAGAAATCATTCTAAAATCAACATTAAATACTCCGATCACAAATTATAAAAGTTCAAGTTACCCTTTTTTAAAAAATAAGTTTAACCCTAATATTCTTGCCCAAGCAGCGATTGTGGTAGACAAAGACTCAAGCGTTGTTATTTATGCAAAAAATGAAAACCTTCGGTTCTCTCCCGCTTCCACTGCAAAAATTATGACAGCGCTAACAGCACTTGATTATTTTAAATTAACAGATGTTCTGGAAGTTAAGAGGGTAGCGGGTGAGGGATCCATTCTTGGACTTGTCCAAGGTGAGAAAATGACATTTTTAGATTTACTTTATGCAATGCTTTTGCCATCCGCAAACGATGCGGCTTTTGTAATTGCACAAAATTATCCTGGGGAAGAGCCGGGTTTTATAGAGAAAATGAATCAGAAAGCAAAACTTCTCGGTCTTAATAATACCCACTTTCAGGATCCTGCAGGACTTTTGGATCAGGACAATTACACAACACCTCTTGAGTTGGCAAGACTGGCATCTGTATCTTTGGAAAATAAACTTTTTTCTCAAGTCGTTTCTACAAAATATAGATTTATCTCCGATATAAACGGCGTAAATACTTATCCCCTTTTTAATAGAAATAAACTTTTAGGAATAGATGGAATTTCGGGAATAAAGACCGGTTTTACAGATGAAGCAGGAGGAGTGCTGGTATCCTCAAAACCAGAAAACGGCCGCACTTTAATAATAGTTGTAATGAGGTCCGAAGACAGATTTGGGGATACTCTTGCGCTTGCGTCCTACGTTTCGGACAATCTTACTTATTTATCCATTCATCCTTGACTCCGGAAACATAAGCGATAAAACCGTTATCTCCTTCAAAAACAACAACAGGCATTAGAAAGTTTTGTTCTTTATTTTCCATATAATATCCAAGATAAACATTCCTTACGGATACATCTTTATTGTTAGATGGAGATAAAATATACGCGTTGCCATTCTTAAGCTCCAGGAAAGCATCGGAAGCCGTCTTAATGGGATAGGTAGCGGATTCACTTGAGACATTTTGATGAAAAAAATCTGTCTTTACAACTTGAGGTTGATTTTCTCCTCCTCCTACAAAAATATTCATAGTAGAATTGTTGGCTTTTGAATAAACTACAGGAAGTTTATCTATGTCTTTTTGAAAAAAATCAATCTCTATGACTTGTGCGGCTGAAATACTTGTGGCAGGTACCAAAACAGAGTTCTTAATGGAAAATAAATTTGTTTTTGTTTTTTCCAAATCCAAATCATTGTATAAAAAAGACAAACTTAAGAGAAGGTCTTGGGCAACTGCCTTTGCCTTGTTTGGATCTGGTAGATTCAGTCCCGAAATAACCGATTGATTGCCTAGAAAGGCAGAGGAAATACTAAATTGCAAGGTAAATATATCAACATTTATTTTTCGCAAAGTAGAGCTTTGGGGATCGATCCATTGATATGTGTTTCCCAAAACCCGAATGGCAGATGAAGAAAATCCTGCTCGAGAAACTCTTTCTCCGGTTTTTTTAAGAGCCAGAATATCTGGATTTGGCTCCTCTATCTTGAAAACCCTGGTTCTGTCTGGAAATTTCGGCAGTGCCCCCGTAACGGTATCTATAGAGTAATTTAATTGCTGCACCGATGAACTTTTGGGAAATTCAATAGGTGGCAGTTTGCCAAAAGATACTGTTGGGGGAGGTAGGGGCGTTGGAGCTATTATTTCCTTGAGTGTTTTTCCTACTCTTACTAGAATTAAAAGAAGAATTATTGACCCAACAATTATTGCTGACCATTTGGCAATATTTTTTGTTAAAGAAGTTGCCTTATTTAAGGTTAGCATGTCTTGATACGTTCATTTAATGAACGTATCTTGAGTATAGGAAATACTTGGGGTACAATGCAAGTAAGGTACCATGCGGTACCTTACGCAGAGAGGTGCCATACGGTACCTCTCAAGAAAAAAATATGAATAAAGTTAGGGTCAGATTTGCCCCAAGTCCAACAGGGACTCCTCACATAGGAAATACGAGAACGGCACTATTTAATTTTCTATTTGCAAAAAAAAATAAGGGCAAATTTATTTTAAGAATTGAGGATACCGACAAAAAAAGATTTATGAAAGAAGCAGAAAAAGCTATTTATGAAATTCTGCAGTGGTTGGGAATTTCATGGGACGAAAAATATATTCAATCAGACAGACTCGAAATCTATAAAGAACATGCGCAGCTTCTAAAAAAGAATGGATTTGTTTACGAAGATGATGGGGCATTAAGATTTAAAATGCCAAAAAGCGGAGAAACAAAGTGGACAGATGCAGTAGGACAAAAAGAAATCTCATTTAAAAATGAGATGCAGGAAGATTTTATAATTTTAAAATCCGACCGATACCCGACATATAATTTTGCAAATGTAGTTGATGATTATCTTATGGGGATAACCCACGTGATAAGAGGTGAGGAATTTATTTCCTCGACACCTAAACATGTTCAATTATACAAAGCTTTTGCGTGGAATCAGCCTATCTTTGCGCATCTGCCGATTATTTTAGGAAAAGACAAAAGTAAACTTTCTAAAAGAGAAGGAGCAAAATCAGTTTTAGAATATAGAGAAGATGGATATCTAAAAGAAGCAATTTTAAATTACATGGCGCTTGTAGGCTGGACTCCTCCGAATGAAAGAGAACAGATGGGTGTTGAGGAAATGACAGAAGTTTTTGATCTTAAAGATATAAATACTGCAAATCCAATTTTTGATACTCAAAAACTTGAGTGGTTCAACGGAGTGTGGATAAGAAGTATTAAAGATCTTTCCGAAAGACTTATCGAATTTTACAAACAAGATTCCCAAGTAATAAAAGTCTTGAAGTCTGATAAATCAAGGATATGGATTAATGCCGCAAAATCCAGAATGGAAACTCTAAAAGATTTTAAGAAATTAATAAGTATCAAAAAAAAGAAAAAATATACAATGGAAGAAAAACAAAAAGCAGAAAAATTACTTGAATTTTTAAAAAAAGAATTAGGAGGAAATTGGAACGGAGAAGAATTACTTTCTGCAATTAAAGATTTCAGCTCTAGCGAAAAAACTTCATTTAAAAAAATTTATTATCTTATGACTGGCAAGGAACAGGGAATTGGAATTTTAGAACTTAACGAAATTTACGGTAAAGATTTTTTTGTAAAAAATTTAAAAGATGCTTAAAAATTTAGCAAGGCTCATCTCTCTTTTATCAAGCCCATTCGTTCTCTTTTTACCAACTCCTTTTATTCTAGTTTTCAAAGAGACGGGCAATATTTCCTATTCGTTAAAATGGACATTTTTTTCTTACATTTTCTTATTCTCTGTTATTTTTTTTGTTCTTTTAGGAATGCTTGTTGGTTTTTTTTCAGACTATGACGTTTCTAAAAAGGAAGAGAGACCAAAACTTTTTGCGTTTGTAGGAATAATAACCTTTTTGTATTTGGGATCTTTAATACTCTTAAACGGTCCGAAAGTTTTATATTTGATAATTTTTGGAATTATTCTGGGAGTCTTTACGATCAGTCTTGTAAATAATTGGATTAAAGCCAGTATTCATACAGCTACGGTTTCTGCTTTTACTCTTTCTCTTGTTATTCTCTTCGGCTATATGTTTATTCCCATACTTTTATTAATTCCGGCAATGGCATGGGCAAGAGTCAAGATTAAAAAACATACACCTTTGGAAACGCTTGCGGGTGGATTTTTAGGTGTTATTTTAACTATAATTGTTTATATGATAGGGAGATTTATTCTTTAATGGATTCACATCGATCTATAGTAAAATCTTTTAAATACGCCTTTATGGGAATTGGCTTTATGTTAAAAACAAGTGTCAATATTCCGTTCTATTTTGCTTTTACGCTATTTGTAATTGTTTGCGGAATTTATTTTAGGATTTCCAGTTATGAATTTGGATGGATTTTAATAATGGCACTTCTTGTTATTTGTATGGAGATGGCAAACACCGCGATAGAAGAGATGGTAAATCTTATTAAGAAAGAGCATAGCGCAGAGGGGAAAATTGTAAAAGACGTTGCAGCCGGCATGGTACTCTTAACAACGATGAGTTATATAATTGTTATCCTTTTCATTTTTATTCCACATATTCTTCGATACTTCAAATAAAATTTTAAGATTTAATCCTGAGCTG
>JBBTYY010000042.1:0-11544 GCA_038061615.1 Patescibacteria group bacterium
AAAACTCAGTCGGCACGGATCAAACCAGCGAACTTCGGGTTCAAGTCGACAATCACGAAGCGCGAATAACCACCCTCGAATCCCCAACGCAGTAAGCTAAAATCTTAGATCTGCCCTATTATAAACCAAGCAAACTTTCATAATTAATAGGAGGACTATATCAGTATTGGGGTAAACGTTCCGCAAGAACAACATCTTTTAACTGCGTTTGAAGTGTTAGAGGTAAACGATCAAAAGTGGATGTGTCCGATAGGCTAAATCTTAACTCTTTTCTTCCTGAATTTTTTTCCCCAATAGCAAGGAGAATTCCTCTGCTTTCAGGATGATATATCACAGACCATAAAGTTCCTAGCCCATCCGTAAAGTAAGGCTCAAACAATCCGTTTGGAAAATCTGTAGTAAGTAAATCCATAATATCATCCTCATTTCTTAATTTATCCTGAAACTTTTTCATTCTTGCTTCTCTCCAGACGGTAGTAGGATTTTTATGAATCTGCTGATCTCTCATGTCAGGATGTAAATAACTATTTGCGCAAACCAGAATACTTCCCTTTGCTCCTCTTCTAATCCTGTGTTTCCCTGCACTTGCTTCAATAACAACTGAGTTTCCATTTGCATCACTTATCAGCACATTATTGGGAGTAACGTAGGGAGTTTTGTCAAACAAATCTAAGGCTTCATCGACACTTGATGCTTTATCCAGTACGATTCTTTGAAACATTGCGGAACCAATTCCTTGTTGAGTCGGTGGCTTACCAGCACCAAATGTAAGACTAACTGCAAGACCTTTTTCATTTATACCATCTAATCTTTCTACATAACCAGTGGAAGCGCCAAAGCTGATAAAACTCCCAGTAGTATGTAAAAGAAGGAATTCATTTTCTACAGAATTTGGGTTATCATCATAATTACGAGCATGATATCCATTTAGGAAAAATTGGCTACATCCTCTATCGTTACCAAAATTACTTGTGAATACCAAAGCTCGACTATAGCTTTCTCCTAAACCAGCAGCAAATCCTTGAATCTCTTTCAATAAATCGGAATGAACTCGTCCTATTGCTTCTTCAATAACAGGAAAAGTTCTTTCAATATATTCAGAGGATAATTCAAAATTCATCCCTAAGGCTTCATATAAAAAACTTCCTTTAATCGCAGCAAGAGCATTGTCAACATAATTTGGTCCATGAACTATTTTTGCTCTTTCCCCGAGCTTTTTACCAACTTCAAAATGGGTTCCTGAATACTGACTGATTGTAACATTATGCTCAATTTCTTTCATTGGTGAATTTTATCATACCCAAAGTTATTACGCAAGCTTATAGTAGTTATTTGGCTGCATCTTCATAAATTTTTAAAGTTTCTTTGGCCATTTTGCGAAAGGAGAAGTCTTTGGTTCTTTCAAATCCTTTTTCGATTATCTTTTGATCGAAATCTTTTTGATAAGCCGCCTTCATCTTCTCTGCCATATCTTCTATATCATAAGGATCAAAATAAATTGCATCTTCTCGGCAGACCTCTTTAAGAGAAGGTATAGATGATGCCAAAACCAAACACTTATTTGCCATGGCCTCCAAAGCCGGCAGACCGAATCCTTCCATTAAGGATGGAACTACTACTGCAATTGCATTTTCGTACAGGACTCCCAGCTCTTCATCCGATGCCCTACCGTAGAATATGATTTTTTTGCCTAGATCCATCTTGTTAACCGTTTCTCTTAACCTTTTGTAAAAAAAGTCTTCTTTGCCAACAATAATTAATAGGGTTTGCGGAAAATACTGCAAAAAGATATTAAAAGCTTTAATCATTCTTTCTGCATTTTTATGAGGATAAACATTTCCTACAAACAGAAAATAGTCTTTGGTCTTTGGTCGTTGGTCACTAGCAATTCTTGATTCTTGATTTGTGATTTTATCATCGACCCCTTCATAGATGACTTTTATTTTATCTTGCGGGATTTTTAAATGATCTATTATTTCGTCTTTGGTTGACTTTGAAACCGCAATTATTTTTTTCGCATTTTCCGATGCTTTCCTAATAAGATATTTATATCCAATAACTTTTAAGACATAAAAAGGAAAAGGTAATGTGGAAGCTTTGCCGGTTGGATAATGATGAAGAATTAAATCATGAATAGTAATTACAAATGGCCTATTATATGAAATAGGTACAGAAAAATAAGGAAAGTGAACCAGATCGAGCTTTTCTCTGTTTAAGATTTCCGTAAATTGAACCTGTTCTTTAATGGAGTGCCAGGGAATGTCGATAGCGACCATTTTCCATTGACCATTTTCCATTGACCATTTTTTAATCTCATCTAAGTCTTGACTTCTGACAAATAGTACGTAATCGTTTTTGTGGTCTATTCTTTGAAGATACTTGATCAAGTTACTGGTGTATCTTCCAACACCGGTCTCCCTAATTAGCCGTGCGTCAATGCCGATTTTCATGTCTATAAGTATATCATTTTAGACAATAAGTAATATGCTATTTATAAAAATAAGAAGAGTTAAAAACGCAGAAATTAAGCAGTAAAAGCAGTAATCGCGGATTTTATAAATTTGCAGATAAACTAAAAAAATGGAAAAAGCAACTCCGATAATTGAAAAAATGAAAAGGGAAAGATAAATCTTAGAGGAAAAATTTGGCAAAATAACCGATAGAATTATGAAAGTTAACATAAACAGGTAAAAAGACAATCCCAGTATTTCGTTTCTCACAAAAAATATTCTTGACCATTTACCTTCCGTTACTACCGAACAATCATGATCCATTGGGCAGATGAGAGGCTTTTTTTTATAGTGCTGATAAAGAAGATAAGAAGTATCTATTATTCCACCTATCACAAGCGCAATAAACGAGGCTACAAACTGCATAAAATTTTATAACTACTTTGATTCGTAAGTTAAAACGGCAAGAGATAAAGCGGCAAAAAGAATAGCAATGTCTCTAAAGACTACATCCAAAGATCCAATATTTACAGTTATAATTGCAATAAAAGTAAGAATAGAGAGCAGGGATGCCCAAAAAATTTTTTTACCCCACAAAAGCCAAAGAGAAAGAATTACTTGATAGGCTCCAAAAAGCACAAGAAGAGTGCTTGCAGGAAGGATATTTCTAAAGAATTGCGGAATATATCCGATCCAGTTCTGAGGTTCTAAATAAGCCGCAATTGCCGCATAAAGAAAAACCGCAGCTATCCCAAGTCTTAAAAAAAACAATGCAAGTTTATAATGCTTCATATTGTTATTATGTTGAATATTTTAGCATTTTTCAACTACTCATTTTATAGATCTTAATGTCAACCAGTGCTTTAGATTTATTCCTCCCATAACAAACCAAGTTAAGGGGAGAGGGTATCTGTTTTGATAGTGTTTACGGTAAAATATTTTCATAGCATTAAAACGCCAGTTCGTAGATCTTTTTTTCGTCTCAAGATTTGCTGTTGTAATTTCTTTTGAAACTTTTTTTATTCCTCCGGAAACTCCTTTATAGTGGAGAACGGAAACACTCGGCACAAAATATATTTTCCATCCAATTTCCTTAAGCCTAAAACAAAATTCCAAATCTTCTCCATAGAAAAAATAATCTTCATCCCACCATCCTATTTTTTCTCCTGCCTGCCGCCTTACCATCATAAAAGCGCCTGCGCATGCGTCTATTTCGTGGGGTTTTGAAAGATCCATCCAGCCCAAGTTGTATCCTCCAAACAGCTTTGAAGAAGGAAATAGTTTGGAAAGGCCCGAAAAATAAGAAAGGGAATTCCATGGATTTGGAAAACCTCTGTGAGCCGCATCATCAAGCCTGCCGCCCGGCATTACCAATTTACAGGTGGCTGCTCCGGCTTCTTTGTGCTCGTCCATGAATTTAACCATACCAAAAAGTGAATCTTTATAAACCACCGTATCGGGGTTTAAAAACAAAACATACCTGCCTTTTGATTTTTCAACCCCAGCGTTATTTGCCTTTGAAAATCCTAAATTTTTCCGGCTTTTGATCGCAATAACATCTGGAAATTCTTCTTTTACCATTTGAGATGTCCCATCAGATGAGACATTGTCCACAACTATAATCTCGTAGTCAAACCCTTTCGATGTTACTCTTATCGATTTTAAACATTCCCTAATAAAGTCTTTAGTGTTATATGAAACAATAATTATAGAAAGATCAATCATAAATTAGACGACAGATCGGTAAACTTTCACAAGCTCTTTGGCAATATTCTCCCAGTTATATTTTTCTTCCACAAGACTTCTTGCGTTTTTTGTGATTTTTTCATACAAATTTTTATCTTTGAGAAGCTCAATTATGCTATCTGAAAATTCTTCCTTGTTCTCTGCAATTATAACTTCCTCTCTGTTTTTGGCTCCAATTCCTACTGCTCCAAGATTTGTTGTTACAACCGCAACGCCCGATGCCATTGCTTCAAGTATTTTAAAGCTTGTTCCTCCTCCTATTCTTATTGGAGCAAGCAAGAGATCTGCTTTTTCATAAATTTTAGAAGTATCAGAAAGCGCATTCTCATCAAAAACTACTCCGTCCGTCCCAAGTTTTTTTATTGAATCAGGAATTTTTCTTCCGACTATCCACAATTTAATTCTCAATTCTGAACTACCAATCTTCAATTTGATGGCCGGCCATATTTCTTTTAGTATCATTCTTGCGGCATCCCTATTTTCCACCCATCTAAAGTCTCCAATGAAGAGTATCGTTCTTTCCCTATTGTTTTGAACTCTGAACTCTGAACTCTTGTCCTGAGCCACGCCGAAGGGCTGAACTCTGAACTCTTCCAGGTCTACTCCGTTAGGAACAACATATACATTTTTATTAAAATCTTTAATTATGTTTCTATCATTTTTGGAAACAGCAATGACTGCATTTGCCTTAGTCCATGCTTTCTCTTCTATTTTTTTAAGTTTTAGAATATCTATGTTTAAAAGGGGCTTAATAAAAAAAGGGGTGCTTTGTTTAAATCTTTCATAAACGAGACTCTCAATATTATGCTCGGTAAGAACTACCGGAACAGTAACTTTGGGCCCGCCTGCAACGCTTTGCGTAGCAATGCGGGCAGGTAAATTTTGCATAATGTAAAAAGTTTCGACATGAATTAAATCAAATTTCTCTTTTTCCAATATTTTTTTTATTTCTCTTTTCATTTGAGAATGCGTGTGACCCGTTACCAAAAATGGATATTTTGAAAAACCTGTTTTAAAAATATTTTTTAAAGTCCATTGTTTTTTTCGATCTACGGTAATTATTTTTTTACAGAATTTTCCAACTTCTGCAATATCCTGTCCGTTTTGATAAGCTCTTTTTTCACAAACCAGAGTTATTTGATGATTCTTAGATAAATTTTTAATAATATTATATAGCCTTATATGTCCTCCGGAAAACAAAGGGTAAGGAAGATAGGATGACACCATTAAAATTTTCATGGTTTTTGATGAAGATCAAAAAGTATGTAATCGGCAGATGAAGAAATTATTTTATATTTCTTACCAACTCCAAAATCTTCTTTCTTTGGATTTATAAAAACAAGGTAATCTGCGCCCATTTTAATAAGTTCCGGTAACGGCTTTTCAAAACTTGACCACCCTCGTCTTTGCATAAAATAAAGAGCCGTTGTGTCTCCATCGGTGGGAACTACGACTTTCGCGTTTTTAGGAATAAGCTTATCTATCTGCGAGCCTAATCTTATAAGCTCCGGATGATCTATATTGTAGAATGCACGGACATTAAACCATCCAAAAGATAACATAAAAACCATACTGACAAAAAGAATGATAATAGAAACTGGTCTATAAATGTTAGTTTTGTTTTCCCAAAGGAAAGATACACCAAGCGCAAGATATATCGCAATGCTTGGCATAATAAGAATTTGATAATAATCGTGCATAACATTTCCCGTTGCAATAACAGTAACGTACAAAAGTGATGAAACCAAGAATGAAAGAAAAAATAAATAACTTTTCTTGGAAAGCTTAAGAAGAATACCTAAGATAAGCAGTGGGAGCCCCCAATATCCCAAAATTAATTTTCCAATTCGCTCGGCGAAGATCCAATGAAAAAACGCACCTTTAAACCTTATATTATTTCCATTTAGAAGCCACCCGCTTTGAGGAATTCCTCCGGGATATTGAAGCATCCAAATTCTCCATAAGACAAAAGGTAGGATTGACAAAATTGCAAAGATCCAAAGTTTCTTATTTTTTAGAAAACTAAATCCATACTTTTCATAAACAAGATAAACCATGGGAAGAAGAAAAAATATCGCAAAGGGTTTAAGCAGAATAGATGCAGCTGTAAAAATTAGTGTAAGAATAAATCTTATATCGTAAATCTTAAATCGTAAATCTTTCTCGATCCACTTGTCAAAAAAATATATAGCACCTAAAAATGCGGCTGCTGTAGATGAATCCGGCAATACCGTTCTTCCAAAGTAAATATTGAAAGGTATAAAAGTGAAGAAAAATGCGGCAAAAAGACCTGCAAAGCCATTAAGACGCTTCTTGACGATAAGATACAAAAAAACGGAAGACAAAAGAGATGAAAAAATCGTTACAAGCCTTCCCCACTCCTCAATGGTTAAAACCCCAAAGAGTTTAAAAAGGCCCGCCTGTGCAACATTATAAATTGGGAATTCCACAAATCTATAACCTTGCGGATTTTCCCAAACTCCCGATGGAACGTTTGAAAGATCATAAAACCTAGGATGAAGAATATCAAATCCATCCTTTACAAAAAATTTTGAGACTGCAGAGGTATCAACTTGCCTCCACGCATGCCAATCTGCAATAGGAGCATTAAAATGATAAAGTCTTACCAAAAACCCAAGTATAAGTATTATAAAAAGGACTAAAATTTCTTTTTTAATTTTCATTTATTTATATTCTAAGATATTCCCATTTTTATCAAAACTTATATGTAAGTTATCACGAGTCACTTTTTATTGAGCATCTACGGAAAATTTTCTAGGACGAAATACCTGCTCAAGACTGCCGTCGTCGTTAAACTTAAATATTGGATTCAGAACAGATGTTCCCGCCTGGTCCAAAGCCTCTTTAACACCTGGGTGTGTATAAATTTTCAAATTTCTATTTTCAAAAGCAAACCATAAAGCATCCGCAAGGCCAACGGGGAATACCCATGCCTGTCCATATTTAATCGGTACATCTACAAAATGAAGTTCTACAGGCTCTTTTGACCAATAATCAGAATATAGGAAATCAATGGATATAAAAAATCTTCTGGTTTTCTCACCGGCTCCGGTCCAATCGAGATGAATTTGCTGAATCTGAATTATTTGCAAAAGAAAGAAAATTGCAATAAGCGTTGTAGTTGCAACAAGACTAATATCTTTTCCGTAATTTTGCAAGTACACATAAAGTTTTCTTATAAGAAATACAAAAACTATAACCAGTCCAAAAGATGCAAGGTAGCTATATCTTGAAGTAATGTTGCCCAATCCCAAAAATGGCAAGAGAGATATGATGAAAAATAGAAATCCAAAGATAATTATCCTCTTCTCTTTTTTTTCTAAATTCCTAAAAATTTTTCTATAAAAAAGAGCAAAAATGAAGACTATTAATAGTGTTGCGGGCAAGGCAATTATTATGTTTTCTTTAAGAAAATTACGAAATGTTTCGTACAAGGGTAAGGAAATTGGACCAAATAAAGCAAGAGACAGATAGCCCAGAAGATTACCTACTATGTTAAATGGAAGCTTTAGCAGGTTATAGCTGTAATCTCCCGAAAACCAATGGCTTTGGGCACTGTAACGGGCAATCAGATAGATCCCGACAGGAATGAATAAAGATATGAAGTGGAGTTGTCTGAATAATTTACGAGGCGTTACTGATTCTTCTTTGGTAAATTTATACGCAGTGATAAGAAGAGGAGTGATTACGCCCTGTTCGTGGAAAAGTAAACCAAGAGTTAAAGCTATTAGAGATAAGATGTAATAATGAATTTTCTTCTTTTCTTCCCAAAGAATAAAAAAGAGAAGACTTGAAAAGGCAAATACGGCGGTAAAAAGAAATCCTGTTGAGGAAATCCAAAAAACAGCTTCTGAATATCCGCTTATAATAAGAAATAAAAAGGCAGCTAAAACGGCAAGAAAGTGACTGCGTAAAATTTTCCGGGCAATCAAAAAGAAAAGAGCTGCTGCAGTAAAGTGAAGCAAGATTGATACAGCATGATAGATGAGTTGGTTAAACCAAAATATTGAGTGCATTAAGAGAAAATATACCTTTGTCCCAGGCCTGTAAAAAAATCCGTCGGACTCCGTAAAATAACGAACAACTGTTGTAAGAGAAAAACAGCTGTTATTGATAGATCCCGGACAATCTGTTACCCATCGAAACCAGGTAAAGTCGTCTCCGATAAAAAAATTATTAAGCATTGGTGAGAATATAAAAACAGCTGCTATAAAAAGATAGAAAATTACAGCATATACAGAGGCTGCCGCTTTTTTAAGTTCGGGATAAAGTTCAATCTTCTCGCTCTGATATAAAACTAGAATTCCAAGAACTACTCCTGTTAGAATCCACAAAAGATAAGCAATCTTTGATGCTTCAAATACATCAATAAGAGTCGCGTTTAAAGCTATTCCTATAAAACCTGCTACAAATCCCAAGATAAAACTTCTCGCAACTTTAGATTCGATATTGGGCAGTATTTTCTTTATATAAATTCCCAGGGTTAAAAATATAGCAAAAAAGGAAGCAATACCAAGAATTCCCGTTTCGCCTAACATCCGGAAATAATTATTATCAACAGCAAGACTCACCGAACCATAACCTGAGCCAAACAAAATATTTTTCTTGAAAGCCTCAAGTGCTCTTGGCCATTCACCTTGAAATCTGGTTGTAAATGAAAGATCGTATGCTGAAGCTTTTTTGATTATAAAGTCTCCGTGAAAGACAAAAATCCCCGCAGACGCACTGGACTGCGCATCGGGAGAAGCCTCGTAAAAGAAGTATCTTAATTTTTTTGTAGCAGGAGACAAGGAAAGGTTTATGTATCCTGTTCCCTGTGGTAAATTTTCCCCCGTTGATAGATTGGGCGCAACAACAACAGGTACTTCTTTGGGGAGATCATCCAAAGATAATAATGCGGACGGAGAAGCTTCTTGTCCTTGACCTGCAAATCGCTTCTGTATGATAATTTTATTTTCAAACCTTTGGAAGGACACAAATTTAACATTTCCTATTGCTTCCCCTGTTTTTGCGTCAACTAAAACATTAATCTCTTTGACTGTATTTCCAAAACGTGAAAGCAGCGCAGGCTGAAAACTTAAAAAAAGGAATGCTAATATCGCAACAATCGGAAAAGATAAAACAAAAATTTTTTTATTTTGGAAAAAAAGAACTATAAAAAGAGCTATTAATAGAACGAAAACGGATACTCTCGATACTGTCATGAGAAGAAGACCAAAGCCTAGAATAACGCTAGCTAATATAATAATTTTTACCAACCAGTTTCTAAATCCAAAGATCAGGCTCGTTAAGATCGGAATAATTAAAACAAGGTAGGCAGCCAGATCATAATGCCCGGCAAAGGTCGAAGGAACCCTGGAAAGCTGTGAAAGTTTTATTGGAAGTCCTTTTGCAAACTCCTCATTCATTGTAAGATAGGCTGAGAAACCTAAGTATTTTTGCCCAATTCCATAAAAAACAACAATAAGAAGTGTAAAAACTAAAACACCGATAATTACCGAAAGGAATTTTTTATCTTTCATTCCCGAATAAGCCACGAAGAATAGGCTCATATACTCCACATGACGCAAAAAGCTTAAAAAGGCTACATTTGGAAAAACATTAGAGATTTGCGGAAAAATCAAAAGAACTCCATGGATAGTGGCTAAAGCACCAACTAGCCAATAAATCATAATAACCAATGTAAGAGGTGTTTTGATGGTTACTTTTTTTCTAAAAAAAAGAAATAGCCATAAGACAAGAACAAATACAACCAGAAAGTCTTCGGCTCTGATATAAACCCATGTATTTCTTACATTTAAAAGGGGCAGCTTGGGGTAAAGAGGAATAAACATCAATAGAAACAAGGTAGACAAAAATAAAATATTATTCCATCCCCACAAGAACAATTTTTTCATGTTTTTAGAGCTTTTGAATAAGTATCGGTTAAGTATTTATTATTGATTATTTTACCTATCATTACAAGAAGTCCAGCCTTAACAACAAGCATTGTCTTAACTATTAAATAAGAGATGGGGCTGCCATGTTTTTTGTAAAAATACAAAATACCTTTGTAAATATTGACAATTGCAAAGGTTCTATCTGAGCTGCCATATTCCATGTGGTATAAAGATGATTCTGGAAAAAAAACTATATTATAGCCTAGTTTTTTGACTCTGAAGCATAGCTCCATATCTTCGACATACATAAATATATTCTTGTCAAATCCTTCCAATTTCTTAAATACCTCTCGCCTTATCATCATAAATGCGCCCGAAACCCAATCTACTTCACTTATTTTTTTTGGACTGAAACGCAAATTTGGCGCCAACCAAGAAAAAAACAAAGTAAAGAAAACGTAAACTAAATTATAGAATTTTCCAGCAGGGGCTCTATCTGATCCATCTTTATTAATGAGTCTTCCCCCTATTACGGCAGTTTTCTTGTTTTTATTTAGAAATTCTGTCATTCTGAGAAATCCTTTATCCTTTACTAAGGTATCCGAATTGATAAAGAGTAAATATTCTCCGAGCGCTTCTCTTGCTGCAATATTATTCCCTTTGGAAAAACCATAATTTTCTTTGTTTTCTACAAGTTTAATTTCCGAGAAATATTTTGATTTTTTAAAAGCCGGTATGGAATTATCATTTGAAGCATTATCGGCCAAAATAATTTCAATTTTATTTTCTTCTATTTCTTTGCCGTAATTTTCAAAGAGGCCGTCAAGAAGCGAAAGTGTAAGTTCTTTGGTTTTGTAATTTAAAATTATTATGGAAATTATCATTTAGTCTCACCTAAACCAAGCAGCTCTTCCCAATTTATAATTAAGATTTTTGATTCTCTCGTTGATTGGCTTTGCAGGAACTCCTCCTACTATTGTAAATTCTTCAACGTCTTTGGTCACAACGGCGCCGGCTCCGACAACCGCTCCTTTTTTGATTCTGACCCCGGGTAGAATAATCGCTCTTGGCCCTATAAAAACATAATCTTCTATGAAAACAGGGGAGGATATTGCGTGAAAGTCAGAACTTTGGACATCATGTTCTGCGTTATAAATCATAACATCCGATGCTATATCTACGTGATTCCCAATAACAAGCTTGTCTCTGCCGTCTAAAACTGTACCTTCTCCGATTATAGTATCTTGTCCTATTACAATATTTTTCGGATCATAAAAGCACGCACCCATATGAATGGCAGAGCCCTTACCTATTTTTACACCTGCTAATCTATAAAAAAATCTTCTTACGTGATGGGACGGAATAAATCCAACAATTCTTAAAATAAAATTCACAAATTCTGTTAATATCGTTCTTAATCTTCTACTAATTCTTTCCATAATACTTAA
>JBBTYY010000043.1:0-5593 GCA_038061615.1 Patescibacteria group bacterium
AATAGGGTTTTTTTGCGGCTTATTCTCAGAATTTTAAAATTCATTATAGTATAATAATTTACTATGCTTCGGTTGTATAATTCCCTAACTCGGGAGAAAGAATTGTTCAGAACGCTCAAGAGAGATAAGGTTTTAATTTATGTCTGCGGGATTACTCCATATGACACCACTCACCTAGGGCACGCATTCACTTACATGTTTTTTGATGTATTAGTCCGCTATCTTACATTTAACGGATATAAAGTTAACTATACACAGAATGTAACAGACATTGATGATGATATTGTTAAAAAAGCAAAAGAAGAGAAAAAAGATTGGAAAAAACTAGGAGACTTTTGGACAAAAATATTTCTTTCAGATATGAAATCTCTAAATGTTTTACCGCCTACCCACTTCGTAAAGGCGACTGATTCTATCGAAAAGATGATAGAAATCATAAATGTATTATTAAAAAAAGGGCTAGCTTATAAAACCCATTCGACAAGCTCAGGGCAAGCCGGCGGAAATGTATATTTTGACGTGGGTAAATTTAAAAAATACGGAAGATTGTCAAAATTTAACAAAAAACAAATGATTCTTGTTTCAAAAGAAAGAGGCGCGGATCCAAATGACCCACTCAAAAAAAATCCGCTAGATTTTATTCTATGGCAAGGACACAAAGCAAACGAACCATCCTGGCCATTCGACTCCGCTCAGGGTAAAGAAAAAGGACGCCCGGGCTGGCATATTGAATGCTCTGCTATGGCAAATAGATTTTTAGGCCGAAGGATAGACATCCATGGTGGCGGAAAAGATTTGATATTCCCCCATCACGAAAGTGAAATAGCACAATCCGAAAGCTACGCCGGAGAATCCCCTTTTGTTAGATACTGGATGCATACGGCGATGGTTTTATATAACGGTGAAAAAATGTCCAAATCCTTGGGCAATTTGATAATGATTGAAGATCTCCTTACAAAATATTCGCCCAACGCAATAAGATGGATGATTCTTTCTCATTGCTACAGACATCCTTGGGAATTTGAAGAAAAAGAACTTCATGCTTGTGAAGATTACATCAGGGAGGTCGCCACAGCATTAAAACAAATAAATAAAGTATCAATCCGTAAGATAAAGGCGGATATTTATTTAAAGGATTTTATTTGCGCTATGAACGACGATCTAGATACTCCCAAAGTATTACAATTAATTTTAAAAGCAGCAAAGCGGATTCAAAGGGAGAAGAATAAAAGTAATATAAAAGAATTACAAGAAGTTTTAAAAACCATTATTACCGCTCTGGGACTTAAGCTATAGATTATAAAAATTCTTCAAAAGTGGTATAATTGTTCGTAAATTATGGATAACGAGGCAGTTAAGAATGGTTTTTATCAAAGCATAACTCACGGACAATTAAAAGTTGAGGACGTTATAAAATACATAAAGTCGTTTTTGGAAGAAGAGCCCGATGCTGTTTACAGTCTTGTGATAGGAACGGATTCACACGAAAAATCAGGCAGAAAAGACAGTAAAGATATAAGTTTGGTCACAGCAGTACTTGTTCACCGCAAGGGTTTCGGAGGAAAATATTTTTGGAAAAGAATCACGGAATCTAATATCCACAGTTTGCGGGAAAAAATTTATGCAGAAACAATGAGTTCTTTAAATTTTGCCTCAACGTTTGTCCCACTTTTAAAAAAGGATTTGAATGGGGCAATGCCCGATTACAATTTGGAGATCCATATAGATGTTGGGGAGCACGGTGACACAAGAGACATGATAAAAGAAGTTGTTGGAATGGTAACTGGAAATGGGTATGTTGCAAAGACAAAGCCGGAAGCATATGGCGCTTCGTATGTTGCAGACAAACACACGTAAATAATTTAGAATTCAAAACTCAAAATTTAAAATTAAATGCAAAGCAAAACACTTGAGTGGGAAGAAGCAAAAGACGTTAGAAAAGATATTGCGGAAATCCTCAAGGTTTTAAAGTTCCCGCATATAAAATCTTCAAGAATTTTTTGTTTTAGGACTCATGGGTCAAAATCCAGATCCTATGCGAGAATTTGGGCAATGCCAAAAATATTTCAGAGAGCTTTATCTATAGAATCAGCTTATGTAATAGAAGTTTTATCAAAACATTATGATAAGCTTGATGAGGACAATCGAAAAAAAGTTTTAATTCATGAACTTCTGCACATTCCTAAAAATTTTTCAGGCGCTCTTCTTCCCCACCGATCAAGAAGCAGGCACTTAGGATCTCTTGCAAACAAACTTTTTAAAGAATATAAGAATAATGTTCAGTTATAAGTTATTAGTTATAAGTTTTTAGTTTGAAATATGATTACCATTATTCATGGGGACGCGACCAATGAGTCCAGGGAGTATTTTCTAAAGATTAGAACAACATTTCAAAATCTGCTGTCTTTGGAAGGACAAAACATTACCGCAGATGTTCTTATAAATTTCTTTTCGGGCGGAAATTTGTTCTTCGAAGAAAAGAATCTTGCAATTGAAAATTTGCTTTCTAAAAACAAAGCAGGCAAGAATTTAGATGGATTAGTAGCGATATTAAACGAACACGAGGGAAAATCTAATATTATCATGTGGGAGGAAAAAGAAGTAAGCCAAAAAAATTTAAGTTTATTTCCCAAGGCTTCGATACAGATTTTTAAAATACCAAAACTTATTTTTAATTTTCTAGATAACCTTAAGCCGGGTAACGGAGAGAATTTAATTTTAATTTTTCAGAAATTGTTAGAAAATACTCCCGTTGAGATTATTTTGTACATGATGGTGCGTCAGCTTCGGTTTCTTATCGCTGTCTCTTCTTCGGATAAATCAGATACAATCGAAGAGCTTGGGAAAATGGCACCGTGGCAGAAGGGAAAATTAGAAAGACAAGCAGTCTTTTTTGGTCAGGGTAGGCTAATCAATTTATACGATAAGCTCTATAATATTGATCTATCCGGGAAAACGGGAGCTCTTAGCATGCCGCTGGCAGACGCCATTGACTTTCTTCTCCTAGATATTTAATATTAAAAAATATGCCCCTTCTTAAAAAGACAATGTTTCGCGAGTATGATCTTCGGGGCCGCGAAGCAAATGATGAGCTAAACGATACTTCGATGTACTATATAGGCAGAGGTTTTGGCACTTTCCTTAAAAAAAGAAAAATAAATGATGTTGTTGTCGGCCATGATGCAAGGGGGACTTCGGAAAGATTTCATAAAAGCGCAATAAAGGGGCTTCTTGAATGCGGTTTGAATATCACAGACATAGGTACAGTAACAACGCCAATGAGCTATTGGGCGCAATATTATTTTAAGGTTAAAGGTCTTCTTACGGTAACAGCATCTCATAATCCTGCGGGGTGGAATGGAGTAAAATTAGGTTCCGATCTTTCATATACATTACTAACTCCCGAACTTGCGGAAGTTTATGACATTATTACAAAAGAAGAATTTACAGACGGCGTGGGTGTTTTAAAGCAGCAAGACATCTCCAAGCCATACATGGATGATCTTATCTCAAGAGCCAGGATAACAAAAAAATTTAAAATATTAGTTAATACTGGAAATGGGACAGCAGGGCTTTATGTTCCTGAAATCTTGAGAAAAACTGGGTGCGAAATAGTTGAGCATTTTACGAACATTGACCCAGCTTATCCGAATTACACTCCGAATCCCGACGGAACAGCAATGATGGAAGATACCGGAAAACAAACTGTTAAAAATAATTGCGATTTTGGTTTTGCATTCGACGGAGATGGAGATAGATTAGGGCTTGTTGATGAAAAAGGGAATATTATTTGGCCTGACCGGTATATCATTTTATTATCAAGACTTGTTTTAGGAAAGCATCCCGGAGCAAAAATTGTTTTTGACGTAAAGGTTTCGGAAGCACTACCTGAAGACATTAAGGCTCACGGAGGAATTCCAATAATGTGGAAAACGGGGCATTCTTATATAAAAGCAAAACTGGCAGAGGAAAAAGCTGCAATGGCAGGAGAGATGAGCGGACATATTTTTTTTGTTGACGATTTTTATGGATTTGATGACGCTTTTTTTGCCGCTTTAAAGATTTTGGAATATTTATCTACTCAAGACAGCCCTCTTTCTAAAATTATTGCCTCAACTCCCTATTACGTTTCTACTCCAACTATTCAAGTCAAAACAACTGATGAGGATAAATATAAAGTGGTGGAACAAGTAACAAAAGAATTTAAGAATGAGGGATATAAAGTAGTAGATATAAACGGAGCAAGAGTATATACGGGCGGAGGATGGGGACTTGTCCGCGCATCTTCAAATACTCCTACTTTAGTACTAAGGTTTGAGGCAAAAAACAAAGAAGATCTTGAAAAAATAAAAAAGATATTTAAAAAAAAGCTTGATAAATTCGATGTAGTAAGTAAGGACTGGGATACAACAGGCCACTAATATGATTGATCTAGATGATAAAGCTAAAATAGCTGAAATTGATAAATCTAATGCTTACTCTTCTGTTGTAAATCTTGCAAAACAATGCAGGCAAGCATGGGAAGAAACACAGAAGCTAAATTTGCCATCGGACTACAAGGATGTTGAAAATATAGTTCTCTGCGGAATGGGAGGATCGGCGTATGCAGCGCTTATTATAAAATCTCTTTTTAGCAATAAGCTGAAAATTCCATTTGAACTCGTTAATGGTTATGAATTACCTGCGTATGTAAATGAAGACACGCTTATTCTTCTCTCCAGCTACTCAGGGTCGACAGAGGAAATTTTAAGCTGTGCTAAATTGGCTCTTGAAAAAAAGGCAAAAATAGCCGCAGTAGCAAATGGTTCCGGTCTCGGAGAATTTGTAAAAAACCACAGCCTGCCTGCGTACATATTTGATGCAAAATTCAATCCTGCCGGACAACCCAGGCTTGGACAAGGGTATATGATTTTTGGACATATGGGAATATTAGCGAAACTAGGGCTAATTCCGCTTTCTGATATTGAAGTACTTAGTGCAATTAAATTCCTGCAAGACGCAAATTCAGAAATAGAGAGATTAGCAAAGAAGCATGCTAAAGAATTTATTGAAAAAGTTTTAGTAATTGTTGCATCAGAGCATTTAAGCGGAAACGCACATGTTCTGAGAAATCAAACCAATGAAACTGCAAAGAACTTTGCTGTCTACTCTCTTCTTTCAGAACTAAATCATCATCTCATGGAAGGACTTGATCATCCTAAAGAACGAATTTTAAAATTTTTATTTCTAAAATCTTCTCTATATTCTTCTATTATTCAAAAGCG
The DNA here is from genome assembly GCA_038061615.1 of Patescibacteria group bacterium. Classification (GTDB taxonomy): domain Bacteria; phylum Patescibacteriota; class Microgenomatia; order Levybacterales; family UBA12049; genus 2-01-FULL-38-21. Next base: position 5,265 of record JBBTYY010000043.1, read on the forward strand.
GCTTAATTTAACAATTGATGTGGTTAATAAAAATAAAATTGAAGTTTTAGAGCTAGAAGTTGCGGGAGATTCTCCGTTACGGCAAATGCTGTATGCTCTTTCGTACGGCGGCTATCTTACATTCTACTGGGCAATTGTTTACGGGCAGGATCCAAGCCTTATCCCCTGGGTTGATTATTTTAAAGAAGAATTGAAAAAGTAAATTTGTATTCTCCTCATTGAAAAAAATTGAAAATATTCACATAATAATAGTATGAATGCCAAATCAAAATTCGTTGCGTGGTTTTCCGAAATAGATAAAGACGACGTGGCGTTAGTCGGAGGAAAAG
>JBBTYY010000044.1:0-22796 GCA_038061615.1 Patescibacteria group bacterium
AAATGCCGCAGGAACCCAAGAGAAGACATTCAAGACAAAGAAAGGGAAAAAGACGAGCAAGTATCGCTCTTAAGACTTACACCGGGATAGTCTGTTCTAATTGCACAGCATTAAACCCGTCTCATGTAGTTTGTAAAAGCTGTGGCTTTTATCAAGGCAAAGCTGTAATAGTCCGCAAAGAAAAGAAAGAAAAGGAAAAAGAAGAATCAAAGGAGAAGCCCGCCTGAACTTACCTTAAATGAAAAACCCTCTTGATCCAAGACACAAGAAAAGACAAAAAACAGTTGAGGATCTTTTTAAGCAAAGTTTTCATAATCAACCAATCAATAGGGAAACAAAAAAAATCTTAGCTAACTTAGAAGCTGTAGACAATAATATAAAAAAAGCAGCTCCGGAGTTTCCGATAGACAAAATCAATAAAGTAGATTTAGCAATTTTAAGACTTGCGATTTTTGAATTAGTTATCGAAAAAAAAGAACCGCCCAAGGTTATAATTGATGAAGCAATAGAACTGGCAAAGGAATATGGAGGAGAAACAAGTCCTCCTTTTATAAATGGCGTGCTGGGTAATATAGTTGCGCAAAACTTATGATTGATCTTCCAAAATTTAAAAATAAAAAACTTTTTGAACAGGCTTTTATACATAGATCATATTTGAATGAAACAAAAGAAAAACTCTCTTCAAATGAAAGACTGGAGTTTTTAGGAGACAGTGTAGTTTCATTCGTTGTATCTAAATTTTTGTATAGTGAATATGCAAATCTTGATGAAGGGTCTTTAACAAACCTAAGATCTCTTTTGGTAAATACTAAAACCCTGGCCCAAGTTGGAAAAGAATTAAGTTTTGGCAAACTCTTAAAACTTTCAAAAGGAGAGGAAGAATCCAAAGGAAGAGAAAATACCAGTCTTCTTGCCGATTGTTTTGAGGCTTTTATAGGGGCTCTTTTCTTAGACCAGGGAGTTGAACAGGTCGATAAATTTTTAACGCATGTACTTCTTCCAAAAGCAGAATTTTATTATTCCAAAAAAGTCTTAAAAGATGCCAAGAGCCTGCTTCAGGAAACTATTCAAGCAAAAAAGCAGATCTCTCCTGTATATAAAGTGATAAAAGAGGAAGGACCGGCTCATAAAAAATTTTTTACGGTAGGTGTTTTTGTAAATGATGTCCTTTTGGGTAAAGGTGAGGGAAAGTCAAAGCAGGAAGCCGAAAAAGATGCGGCCCAGCGTGCTCTTGCAAACTCTAAGTCATAAGACTTGTGAATTGACTTCGATAATGTTAAAATTACGTTTATGGCAGTTGCGATAAGACTCAGTAAAACAGGACGAAAAGGCGAGCGAAAATATAGAATCGTTGTTAAAGAAAAAAGAAGCAAGAGAGACGGAAAATCTATAGAGATAATTGGAAGATACGAAAAAAGAGAAAAGGAAGTGATTAAAAAGATTAACATGGATAGATATAAGTACTGGCTGACAAAAGGTGCAAAACCTACTACTTCTGTTGCAAATATTATTAAATAATGAAAACTGCTCTTTCTTATATTATAAACTCCATAGTTGATTCTCCCGATAAAGTTTCGATAGCAGAGGAAACCGAAGGTGATTTCGTTACTTTTAAAGTCGTCGTCGATAAAGAAGATATGGGAAAAGTTATAGGCAAAAATGGTAAAGTAATAAGAGCCATAAGAAATGTTTTAAAAATTCCGGCTATAAAGCAAAATAAAAAAATAAATATAGTTTTGGAAGAAACATCCAATTAATTCCTCTCTATTCTATTAAAATACAACTATGACAATTTCTATATTGACCCTTTTCCCCGAAATGTTTGCGGGCCCGTTTGATCATTCTATAATAAAAAATGCGATCAATAAAAGATTGGTAAAAATAAATTATATAAATATTAGAGACTTTGGGCTGGGAAGACATAAGATTGTAGATGATAAGCCATATGGAGGAGGCAAGGGTATGATTATGAGAGTCGATGTTTTGGAGAAAGCAATCAGGCAGGCAAAGAAATTATATAAACGTGAGGACACAAAGAACATCCGCCGCCTAAAACAAAAGGTGATCCTTCTTGATCCCGTTGGAAAAACCTTTGATCAAAAAAAAGCGATTGAACTATCCAAAGCATCGCATTTAATCTTTGTTTGCGGGCATTACGAGGGTATAGATGCGAGAATAAAAGAATTCGTAGATGAAACAATTTCTATTGGAGATTTTGTAGTTACCGGAGGAGAGATTCCGGCAATGTTAATTACGGATAGCATTATTCGGCTTATAAAAAATGTCTTGCCGGAAAACGTTGTGAGTGAGGAATCTTTTTCCAATAAAATCAACGGAGAAAACTATTTAGAGCATCCTCAATATACAAGACCGAAAAAATACAAAAATTTAATTGTTCCTAATATTCTTTTATCGGGGGACCATAAGGCTGTTTCCGAATGGAGAGAAGGACAAGCAGTAGAAATAACGAAAAAATCCCGGCCCGATCTTATAAAAAAAGTTAAAACGGGTTAGCCGAAGACGTATCGGAAATCGGAGTCTCAAATCCTGGTAAGCTATTTATTCCCCAAGAAGAAAGAGTTTCTATAATCTGTTTCCCCTCTTCCGATATCGGAGCGATTGCTTGGCTATCATTAAACTGAGATGAAGCCAATGCTTTGTAATAAAAATTAATATCTAAGGTGGCATTTCTTGAATCTTGCATTATACTTGTTACCTGGGAAAGTGGTGTGGATCTTGCAAGATAACCAATAAACTTAGCAACTTGTAAGGGAGTACCCCGTATGCTTACGGCGAGTGTTAAAAAAGGAAAACCGGTAGTTTTAACCGAAAGACGTTGGGATAAACCCCCAACCTGAAATTCGTAATCATCCAAAGATGCCCCGGATTTTGCAGTCGCCAGGGAAATAGAATTCAGTACTCCCTCAAAATCTTTCTCTGAAGGCAAGGCAGAGGATACAAGGAAAAGCTGGGAGTCAAGCACGGAATCATCAAGATTTGATAGCAAACTAAGATTATTCTTTAAGATAGAAAGTTGGTTTAACTCGATTTTCCTCTGATTATTTAATTTAGCTAAATCACTAATTCTTGGCAAAACGGAGAATAAAAACAGTACAACTGTTACAAAAATTACTAGTATATAGATAAGATGCTCTTTATATTTTCTATATAATGTTTTTATAGTATTTATGTCTACATTAGTATCTTCTTTCATAGTTTATTTGCTTTTATAGATAAGCTATAAGTACTACCTCCCTGATCGGAAGAAATACTTTGGATTGTAATACTTTTAATAATTTGTTTTTTTTCAATCATTTCAAAAAAACTATTTAACATTTTATCTATGGGAGACAGAGAATTGGATGATACTGTAATAGTTACCTTACTCTTATCGATGCCAAGCGAATTTATTGAAACATCATTGGGAATCTTTTCCAAAAAAGTATTCATTTCGGACTCGTAGTTTATTCTGCTGTCCAAAATTTTTGAGATATCCGCAATCTTGCTATTTACAGCAGAGATTTTTGCTTGCTTTTCATGAAGAAATTTAATACTAAAAAGAATTTTGTCTTCCTGTTTTTTAATATTATCCGGAGAGATTTGGTTTATTAGTACAAATAATAATATTGATGTTACGGTAATAAATATAACTCCGGAAATTCCGGCTATTCTTAAGATTCCTAAGGCTTTACTTTTTGAAGCGGTCTCTACTAAGACTCCCGAAGCAAGATTAATATCAGTTTTCATTGTCCCTCATTGCAAGACCTACTGCGATTGTATAATCAGGTCCGTTATCGAGTACTTGCTGCGGCAGCTCATTCTGATTTAAAATTATTTTCCAGGGATTCGCAATAGCGGTTTCGATACCTGTATTATTTGTAAAAAATAAGTCAATTCCGGGTAGTTTTGCAGTTCCTCCCGTAAGTAGGACTTGCCTGATTGGCTTATCATCCTTATATTTTTCCGAATAGAAAACGAGGGATTTTTTGACTTCGGCCAAAATAGAATTAAGAATTGGTTCGATTGCTTTGCCTATTTTACCTCCAAACGCCTCTTTTGATATTCCATAAATTTTTTTATATTCTTCAGCCTGAGTCGGTGTTAAGCCAAAATCTGTGGAGATTGCTCTATTAATTGCAATTCCTCCTGTTGGAATAGAATATGTGAATATCATGATTCCGTTTCTGATAATTGCCAAAGATGTACTAATAGAACCAATATTTATAATAATCGAAGGCGGAAAATTTTCCGAAAGAACCAAAGCTCTTATTATAGACAAGAGCTCTGTCTCAAGTGCATTAATACGAAGTCCTGCCATTAAAAGCACCTTTTGATATTTATTAACAAGTACCGAAGGCGCACCAACCATCAAAACATGCATCTTTTCATTACCAATTGATTTTTGCGGCCTCTTTAACACATTCCAGGCAAGAGTTATGGTAGATAAAGGAACGGGAATATTTTGCTCTGCTTCCCAAAAGATAGCAGAAGACAACTCTTTATCAGATAAGATAGGCATTTCAATTACTTTTGTGTATACCTGATTTTCCGGCAGAGCAACATTAACGAATTTTGAAACTATTTTTGCATTAGCTACTGCTGTCTCTATTGTCCTGGCCATCTCTTCCTGATCAAGCGGAGACTCCGATAGCATTCCTTTTGCAGGCGCTGGGGATATGATGGAAGCATCAAGCAAAAAACCTTCTTTAAGGGAGGACAGCCAAACAACTTTAATCGAAGTTATACCAATATTAAGTCCGAAGGGTTTTTTATTCATTTATGTTATGCATGGTGAGCAAAGTCGAACCATATCTACTTTGGGACAAAGAGACCATAGGTAAAAAATTGGGACGGCAGGGAGTAATAATTCGCAACTACGCTAATTTTTCGGACGACGTTTCCGGATGTGCCGGTTGAAGTTATTATCGACCCCTGTTGGGGCATGACGGCTGTCCCTTCTACTGCTAAAATTGTATTTGCGTAAAGAGGAATAATTCTTACTAAAAGACCATTAGTTAAGGCTATGTCGGTTGTGTAGCAAAAGGTTTTACCTGAAGCCTGGTAAGAAGATGTCGGAACAAGCGCTAGATTGTTTGATGAACGTCGTGCTGAGTCCGGATCATAACCATATCTGGCGGAAACAGCATTGCTGGCTAAAGTACCTGTGATCTTTACTATCTCCAAAGCCGCATTATCGCAGCCGGCTGAGGTATCTCCCCAATAAATTGTCAGTGTTCCGGCCCAAGGACTGCTAAAATTAAGATCTCCTGCTGGATTATGTGAAATAAGCCATACATCCGTCCCCTCATCTTGGGGAATAACATTTCCGGCATTTACTAAAAAACTCGTACCGCTGACAGAAGTAAGGCTAGCGTTAAAGATTGTACCGGTCTGAACCGACCTGTCCCCAATTGATGTAATTGATTTTAACTGCTGCGCAACTCCGGTTTCTGCCGCGGAAAGCGCTTTTGCAGAATCTGCTTCCTCTGTTGTAGTCCTAAGGTTTGTTATAGTCTTTGAAGCAATCGACAAGCCGACTGTCAGAGAAATTACCATTACCAGCACAACTATTAAAAGGGTCTGGCCTTTTTCAAGCTTCTCTTTTTCCAAAAGTTCCATAGTTAAAGCGTAGCAATCATTTACATTTGTGTCAACCCCGTACACTCGCGAATTGAGAATCTGAAAATCTCAAATTCAAAGCACCAAATTCCAAATAATATCCACTTTATAAATTTTCAAAATCCAAAACAGTTTTGATATTAGAATTTTAGTATTTTGAATTTATTTGTGATTTGTAATTTTGAATTTTGGATTTAACATTCATGATTCTTAACTTCCAATCCCGATTGGTACGGGGTCAATAGTTTCTAACGCTTACAGACGTTTGAAAAGAAGCAGAATCTTTTTTTTCGAAAAATTGAGGATTAGTGACTTTTTGTGTAAGACTAAATTTTATTCCAATATTTGGGGGTGAAAATATATTATCTTGTGAACACGTAAAATAACAGTCTGAAACATCCACCGAGCCAGTATCTATTAAGGAGGCGCTGTTTGATGCAATTCCCGATGGGAAATTTGCTGTTTTATCGCAGCGAAAAGTAGTCTTTCCCCCATCAAACCCTGTTACCTTTACATAATGGTATGGGATTGGTGTTGGTGTAGGCGGAGCAGTGGTTGGAGTTGCAGTTGGCGGAGCAGTGGTTGGAGTTGCAGTTGGCGGAGCAGTGGTTGGAGTTGCAGTTGGCGGAGCAGGCACTAAGGAGAAATTTGCTGTTCCATTACTTGGTCCGACATTTATTATTTGTGACTCTTTGCCCGATGTTACGATCCATCCCACAGGAAGACCAGAGGTTATAGAAAGAGTGTAATTTCCCGCAGGAAGACCTGTAAATGAATAGCTGGGACTCGTGGCAGTAGAAACGAGATTAGTTGTTCCCGTTCCGGTGCGATTAACTGTCGCTCCGCCGTAATAGGGTTCTGTTCCATCTCTAAAACCATTATTTGCTATTCCTCCGACTCCTGCTCCATTATCATAATAAACATCACCGGAGATGGTATAGGTCGGGGAGACACTCACGCTGTAGGCGGAAGTTGTCTGGTTATTGGTCCCCCCATCACTCTCAGCTACATGACCAAAGGAGTCAACATAAGCGCGAGCGGTATAACTGCCTACAGCGGCCTTAGACCAATTGCTGGTATTGCTTGGTGTACCGGGATCGTTCGTCCAGTTGAGAAAATTTATTGTGCTGGAATAGGTTTTGCTGGCGCCTGCTGCAATTGAACCTGTCTCTTTTGCCCAAACATTGACGTCGCTGGACGTCGCTACGCCTACTACCAAAGGACTATTGCTGTAAATTGATGTATAAAAGTAGCCGGTGGGGCTAGTTGTCGCCGCCGTGCCTTGATTTTTAATCGTCACCCAGGGATAAATTGCCTCGCCGGGCGCAAAGCTGCTTTTGGTAACACCAGCGGCATCAGTTAAGTGAAAATCGGTAATTGTAATTGTTAAATCAGGGAGCAACGGAGCTGTAGTGGGAGTTGGAGTAACGGGAGAAGCAGTTGGAGTTGGGGTTGGAATAGCAGCAACTGGATGAATTGCAACACCGATTTCTGTCCAGGCGCAGGTGCAACTTACAGCGGAAGAGATAGTTGAACCTAATGTTCCGTTACTTGCATCGCTTGTACCTGCCGCAGTTAAGTTGCCGATATAACCTTGAGCCCATATGCCTGTTTGTCCGGCTAGAGGGGTCGTATTTGTTCCAAATGAACTTGCACCTGTTCCAATGGTCAATACATCTAAAGCTACATCACCGGTAGTATAAGGGATACTGATTGTTGAACTTCCAGAGGTGCTGTTGATGATACCGGTTGTTGGTGTTGCCCAAATGCCAAAAGTATTAGTTTGGTCTACATTTGTCCAACTGGTTGAACCAACAATTACGGTAGATCCGGCAGAAAAGAATGCATTAATCGCAAAGGTTCCCGAAGAAGGGTTTTTTAGGTACCAAATATCTGCAGTTGACCCGCTTTGAAAACCGTTTAAACGTGTAAGTGTACTACCGCCATAAGTTACGGAACTGACTGTTTTAATACCACTTAGAGATATGCCGACAACAAGAAGCCGGTTAGAACCACTTCCGACTGTGTGGTTCCAGCTTATGGATGCGACAGAAGCTCCTGACGATGTAGTTGACGCAAAATCAAACCCAATCGTTGCCGCACCTGCAACTTGACCTTGTGGTTTTCGGGTGCTTGATTTGATAATTAGACTTGCCAGAAATTGTTTTGTGTGTTTTATCTGTTGCTTTATAAAACCGGCTAGTAAATTTGCCCAAAATAACTGCAAACCCGATTCCGGTGATTTAGCAATATTAGAGGGAACCGGAACAGCAGCGATAGGCCTTCCATCGCATGTATAATAGGTATTATTATCAATGCTTACTCCGTCAAAACTTTGGGAATACCTTATCATCTTTGACATTTGGGTTATTGCAGAGTTTCCGTTTCTTCTAACCAAATCTATTGTATTTGTTTTATTAGCTCCCCGCAGCGCCGAAAATAAAATACTTACAATCAAAATTCCAACAGAAAAGATAATTAAAATAACTACCAAAAGCTCAATCAGGGTAAAGCCTAAACTAGATTTAAGATTTAAGAAATAAGATTTAAGAGATTTTTTGATTTCTGTATATAATAAGTCTTTACTCATAATTCATAATTCATAATTCTTCTAGGGCGGTGAAATGGTTGTTGAATTATAAATACACGAAATTAGCTTTATTTTGTGACAATAAACGTCTGTTGCGCTTGTACATTTGCTATCCGACCACCCAACAGAAACACTCACCAAAGCGCTATTTGCGACTGGACTACAGGTGTTTGAAAGATCTGAGCTCTGTCTTATGGTTACTTCTCTTGAGAAAATTTCTAAATTCTGTCCACAGCTTCCGCCTGCTCTTTGAGGCAGGCTATTATCTGAAGGCATACAGTAATTGGTCAGATTATAGGCAGAAAAAGTAGACCAATCAGATTGGCTTAGATTTTTCAAAAACTCTATTCCTTGCTGCGCGTATTGCGTCGCCTGATTTTGATTCTTTGAAAACTGCGCGTTATTTAGAGAAGACAAGACTATAACAGTCATTGCCGAAATTATCACAACCGCAGTAGCCAGCGCGATTAATGCTTCAAGCAAAGTCTGCCCAGACTCGCTAAAGAGTTGAAAGTTGAAAGTTGAGAGTTGAGAGTTGCGGTTTGACTCCGATTTAATCGGGGCTGAGAATTGAGAGTTTTTTAAAGCTGAGTTTTTTTTCATAGTATTTTTTTCTTAGATGATTTTACGCTTGATGTTAAGATTGCAACAATTTCTCCGCATTCCAAAATTTCTCTACTTATCTCCTCTTTAGATGTCATTCCTGTCATTTGCATTATTCTTAACCAGTAATTGGTCTCCCTTGCTTCTCTTAAGGCAATGCTAAGCTTTTGCACAAAATCTTTTGCAGAAGATGCATCCTGAGCCTCCTCAACATTAGCACCTATTGACGTTCCCGACCTTATAAATTGGCTGGCTATTGCAAATCCTGCCGGAGTTTTTGGCAATTGATTCGATAAATTGACCACGCTTACCGAAAACTTCAATAATCTATCAAGAAAACTTTTCTTCCATTCATTATCCGCCATAATTCTCAATTATCAACTGTAATTCTCAATTCTAATTCTCAATTCTCAACTATCAATTTTCAATTTATTTGACGTTTCCCAGGGAATCAACCCAAATAGTCTTACTCTTGCCAAAACCGGTCAGATAAATCGGCCAAGGCGGAGGCGAACTCGACCCTGTTTGTGTAAACCCTCCGGTTAAAACAGCAAAGAAAAAGGTCGCATCAGTACTAAAAGAAATAGTGCTTGGCAGAATACTGGTTAGGATATTGGAGATTCCGGAAGGACAAACCGCATCGAGTTTGTAAGTCCTGGGTATGGTAATAGAGATTCGATAGCCATCCAGAGTTTGAATAAAGCAGGGACCTGTAGTTGGTTTTACCCCGGATGCGGCTCTTGATTTTGCAACGCTAAACATATTTGCAATATCCGCGGCCGTTGTATTTAACGATTGGGTTTGATTATATGATACAAAAGCCGCAATACCTATAACAGAGATAACTGCCGCAACAGAAATAACTACAATCAGCTCAATAAGGGTAAATCCGGATGATTTATGTTTAATACGTAACATTTAACAATCTTAAAATCTCAAATTCAAAGCACCAAGCTCCAAATAATATCCAATTTCAAATTTCCAAAATCCAAAACAGTTTTGATATTAAAATTTTAGTATTTTGAATTTATTTGTAATTTGTTATTTTGAATTTTGGATTTAGCATTCATAAATCATAAATCTCAATGATCATTGGCTTTGCAGGGAAAAGAATTCACCCGAACTGCAGGCAGGACTCACTCCCGTACTGCATGCACTATTGGCTGCTCCCTGACTGTCATAAATATTTTCCAAACAGGCGCAAAGGGTATAGCTTGTCCCGCCGCTTGTATAGTAGTAATTTCCGCTGTTGTAATAAGAAATGCCTTTAGAATCGCAGGGAATATTTTTCATATAAGTTTCCGTTCCTCCAACAAGAGGGCCGGATGTCGGGCAATTTGCAGGATATAGACCATAAGTACCGGGAACAGGATAAGTTCCCTGACCATATCTGTAAAGCTCCAAAGCCGCCTGTATTTGCCGCAAATTTGACTTTCTCTGGGAATCTCTTGCTCTTTGTCTTACGCCCAGATAATTTGCAAAAAAAATTGTTGCTAAAATTCCAATAATTACTATAACAATCAAAAGTTCGATGAGAGTGAACCCATCTCGAGATGAGAGATGACCCATTCGATAAGACTCAGGGTCATCCTGAGCAAAATCGAACGGATGAGAGGTGAGAGATGAGAAATTTAAATTTAATTTTGTTCTTTTCATAGTATTTTTTCCCGCCTCAGCGGGATCCCGCATTTGCGGTGACATTTTTCAACTCTCAACTTTCTATAATCATGGATTTGTGAGCTCATAACCTTTTGTGCTTGAACACCCCAAAGCAATAGCAACAACATTTTGATCTGTATCGTTTGAATTTTCTATACAAGCCCGTAATGTATAAGTATTCCCGCTTAAAGAATAAAAATAGTTGCCGCTATTGTACCAAGAAATTCCTGATGGATCACATGGAATTTTTGCCAGATATGTTACTGTTCCTCCGACAAGAGGGGAGGGAGATGTTGGGCAAGCAACAGAAGTGAGCATAGAATAAGGGGTAGTGACTCCTGATGGATAGTCTCCCTGATCTGCTTTGTATAATTCGATAGCAGATTGGATTTGACGAAGATCTGCTTTTCTTTGGGCATCCCGCGTTCTTTGCCGAACGCCCATAAAATTTACCAAAAGAATAGTTGCTAAAACTCCAATAATCGCTATGACAATCAAAAGCTCGATTAATGTGAATCCGGATGATTTATGCTTAACACTTAACATTTTACATTTGGCAATCTAAAAAATTTCAAATTCAAAGCACCAAGCTCCAAATAATATCCAATTTCAAATATCCAAAATCCAAAACAGTTTTGATATTAGAATTTTAGTATTTGAATTTATTTGAAATTTGTTATTTTGAATTTTGGATTTATTGATCATGGGCTTGTGTTCGGGCTTGATGCTCCATAATTACACGGCTTGCTGGAGGATGGTCCGCAAGATTTTATTGCTATGGTATTCGCTGTTATGCTCGGACATTCTCTGTTTGCATCTGGTGAGCTGCACAATTGAGGATCCCCGGATTTTTCAAGACTTGCATAAATCCAGTAAGATTGTCCATCGGAACTTGCAAAATAAACATAATTTCGGGTAGAAGAGGTAGGATCTTTAGGAAACGTAGTATTATAGGCAGTCCAAGATGTGCCCCATTCTATACATCCAGTAGGAGGATTTATGCGATACGTACCGGTACAAGGCGCAATAACAGTGCTGCCGGATGATGGGGGATACTTTCCATTATCGTTATAATATGTTTCTAAAGCTCTCTGCAGCTGCTCGAGATCGGATTTTCTTTTGGCATCATTTGCTTTTTGAATTTGCCCAAGCGGATCAATAATATATAAGAGTCCGGCTGCCATAATCCCAATAACTAAAATAACAATTAAAAGCTCAACCAGAGTGAAACCAAACGAAGGATTTTTTCTCCAAAAAAAAGGCTTAAGACGGCTCCAATAATTAAAAATGGTCCGAAGGGAATCGTTCCTCCCTTTAATTTCTTTTTTCTCCATATAATAAGTATGGAACCTACAATTGCTCCTGTCAAGAATGCCAAGTACAAAGCTGTTATAATTTTAGGAAATCCCAAAACTATACCTATCAAAAATGCCAGTTTTACATCTCCAAAGCCCATGCCTTTACCTTTTGTGACTACATACAAAGCCAGGAAAAAAAGAAAGGCGCCTACTCCAGAAAATATATTATTGATGATTGATGATTGATGATTTACGATTGGTGAATAAATGGTAAATGATAAATGATAAATGGTAAATATGACGACTGCGGGGTAGAGAATTTTGTCGGGGATAATTCCGTATTTTAGATCGGTAAAGAAAATAACTATAAAAGAAGAGAGGATAAAAGCATAATAGAAATAGTTTAGGATAAATTGAAAATTGAAAATTGAAAATTGAAAATTAAGAGATGGTAAATAGTAAATGGTAAATGGTAAATTTCCGAGCCGCAAGAAGAGAATCACAAACATTACACCTGTGATAAGCTCAACTAACGGATAGTAAAATGAAATGTGAGCCTTGCAGTATCTGCATTTTCCTTTTAAATACAAATACGAAATTAGCGGAATTAAATAATACCATTTCAAAGTTTTTTTGCATTTATCGCAGTAGGATCTTCCCTTAAAAGGGGACAGCCCTTGAGGAATTCTGTCTATCAAGACATTCAAAAAACTCCCAATAGATAAACCAAGAATGAATAAAAAAAACACTAGCATAATACTAGAATATCACATAACACGATACCGACAATATCGATATCGATAAATAAACTTCGTTCACCTGAAAGGTGAAACAGAACTTCGTTCACCTGAAAGGTGAAACAGCTTCGCTACCTAAGGATAATAGCTCTTATTCTAAAACCAGATGCTTAATCTCTTCCAATTTTCTTCCGTAATCAATATTATCAAAAACAAATTTTTTATAATGGTCTGCCGTTTGAAAATGCTCAAGAACTGGGCCTCTAAAAATTAAGTCAGATTGTTCGGTTAGAAACTCTGGAAAAGACGACCAAGGGTAAGACAATAAATTTTGTTTCTCAACAACCACCGAGACAACCGGATTAAGATGAATATAGCGGGAAAGATGCAATAATTGCTCATCGGAGTCAATATGTACAGATTTAAATACGCCTTGAAATACAGGTCCCACTCTATTGTATTTGGTATTAAAGTATTTAGTATAACTATTTGTAAATTTACTAAGAAAATGAGATATTCCATTATCAATGGTTTGTTTTAAGAGAAGATGAAAATGATTGGGCATAAAAACAAAAGAAACTATCTCTGCAAATTTTTCTTTTTTCTGCATGTTGGCAACTATTCGATTACGTTCTTCTTGAGAAAATTCTTTAAATCTTGAAAGCCTCACAGTCTGGGAAGTGAAACGATAATACGAAAGCGTTAGAAGCGCTCGTTTGTAATCATTCCTATTTAAAAATGTAGGTTGGCGCGCTACTCCTCGATTAAAGATATGATAATATTCCTCATTAACTAATATCGTAGATCTGCCAGGCATATTTTAAGACTAGCAAATTTGTTAAAGCTATGTCAACAGGTAGCGATCGTGTTTCACCTTTCAGGTGACGAATATCATATACAGAATATATAAAAACTAAAAAAACAATGAGGATTATAAGTCGTGATTAAGGAAATAATTAAATGTTTATTACTGGAGACTGGTTACATTCGCAACGGTTGGTTCTGCGCCAGAAACTCCGCACCAAATACCTGCCCTTGCTAGTGTCGTGGCAAATACTGACCAAGCGTATTGCGCAGGAGGCCCAACAGGGCATTTATTTTTGTTCAGAGTTGACTCTAGGGGAGCATATACTATCGCATCTGCTCCAGTTAGGGTTGTATTTGTAGTTATAGTATTGGTATTCTGGTAACAATAGCCGAATCCAAGCGTACCGTTTGTTACACCAGCGGGAAATACAGTTTGCACGAATGCAGTATTACAGCTCGCCGGGGTGTTCGTTCCCGCTCCCGTTGATCCGTATGTAAGACCACCAACTTTTGTTTTTAAATCGTTGGTTGCTGTTAAGACACCCATCCAGTCATTAGCAGCAAGATAAGCGGGATATATTGCGCTATTTGCTGTCGCATATCCTTGCAATGTTCTTCCCATTTGTGTTACTGCTGATATTCTTGAAGTGTCTCTTGCTCTTGCAAGTTGCTCGCCCGGGTTGACTGCAAGAAGGACAATTGATGCTAAGACTCCGAGGACTGCGATGACGACGAGAAGTTCTATCAAGGTAAAACCGCGGGAAGTTCTTTGGAGAGAATTCTTAAACAAATTCTTGAGCAGTTTTTTCATGTGTATATTAAGTATAAACGTAATAAAAATCTCTTGTCAAGGGGGCAAAACAGCCTCAGTTTAGTTGAAAATTGAGAATTGAAAGTTGAAAAATGAGAAAATATTAACAATTCAGCAATGAAACAATTGAGACATTATTTAATAAAAGAAATCAAGCTGTAAATCGGCGTTATTACCGAAATCATTAAAAAAGCAACTCCTACTCCCAAGGTCACTATAATAAGCGGTTCAAGAGCAGTTGTTAGTGTTTTAACCAATTGCTCTGCTTCTCCTTCGAAGTATTCGGATGCTTTTAAAAGAGTTTCATCGAGTTTTCCTGTTTGCTCTCCTATTTTTACAAGCTGTACCAAAAGGGGAGGGAAGAGACTATACGAGGACATCGCATCTCCAATTGTTACTCCGTTTTCTACTTTTTTTGCTACATCTTTTACTGCGTTTCTGTAATGGACATTTCCCAGAGTTTCAGAAGTCTGAATAAGGGAATCAACCACCAAACTTCCGCTTCCTACAAGAACCCCTAAAGTTCTGGCCAGTTCGGTAAGAATGACTTTTTTAATAAGATTTCCAAAAACCGGAATTTTAAAAATAAGATTGTCTATAATAAGCCTGCCTGCTTCTGTTTTATACCATCTTCTGTATAAAAATATCGATAGAGCAGCTAAACCAATTACAAGCGGCCAAAAAACCACAAAGAATCCGGAAACGGAAATAATAATTTTGGTAGGCAGAGGAAGCTCCACATTAAGACCTTTATAAAGATTAGCCAGTTGCGGAATAACAAAAGTCATCATTATAAAAACTACGACTGCCATAAGCGCAACAACAATTGCAGGATAAAAAAGTGCGGCTTTTATAGTGCCTTTTAGCTTTTCCTCTTTCTCTAAATTATCCGAAAGTCTTAAAAGCGCTCTGTCTAAAAGTCCCGAAGATTCTGCGGATTTTATAATAGACACATAAATTGGAGAAAAAACATCCGGGAATTTTGAAATTGCAAAAGAGAAAGTTTTTCCTTCTTCGATATCGGTTATAATACTACTAACATCTTCCAGCATTGCCTCATTGGTAAATTGTTCTTTAAGAATCTCCAAAGATCTAATAAGAGTAAGACCCGAGGAAAGCATAGAAGATAACTGTCTTGTAAAAAGAATTAGATCTGACCCTTTAATCTTGCCTAAAAATGGTAAATTGTTTAAAATGCTGTTTTTTGCTTCTTGGGCAATAGTTATTGGTACAAGATTTTTGCTTCGAAGATAAATAGCAGCTTCGTTTATTTCTTTTGCATCGACTAAACCACGAATAATTTTGTTATCTCTGGTAATTGCTTTATACCGTAACCTCATATATTACCCGATAAGTCTTAATAACTCCTCCTGACGTAAGGCGTAACCTTTAGCCGTTTCAAGACTAATTGCTCCTGATAAGACCAGAGAAGCCAAGGACGACTCCAATGGAATCATTCCGACATCTTGAGAATTTTGAATAATTGAATCTATAAGATGAGTTTTTCCTTCCCTAATATTACTCGAAACAGCAGGTGTTCCGATTAAAAGCTCAACGGCCGGAATCCTGCCTCCTGAAATTTGAGGCAAAAGCCTTTGAGAAACTATTCCTTTTAAAGTCGCTGCGAGCTGAATTTTTATTTGAGACTGTTGATTTGGGGAAAACGCATCAATGATTCTGTCTATGCTTTGGGCCGCCGAATTGGTATGAAGGGTTGAAAAAACCAAATGACCTGTTTCGGCAATTGTGATCGTTGATGAAATTGTCTCAGGATCCCTCATTTCTCCCACCAAAACCACATCCGGATCTTCCCGCAAGGCCGAACGAAGCGCCGAGGCCCAAGAATGCGTATCAAGTCCCATCTCTCTTTGAGAAATTAAGCTTTTTGCGGAAGGGTAAACATACTCGATGGGATCCTCAACAGCTAAGATATGGACAGCTTTGTTAAGATTTATTTCATTTATAATTGAGGCGAGTGTTGTTGATTTTCCATGACCTGTGGGTCCGGTTACCAAAACTAATCCTTGTTTTAAATTCGAAAAATTATGGATAATCTTGGGCAGATTAAGTTCTTCGATAGTTCTTATCCGGGGTTCAAGAAATCTGAATTCTGCGCATATAAAACCGCGCTGATAATAAATATTTCCTCTAAATCTGCCTAAATCCCCATTTATTCCTCCTCCAAAACCAAAAGAAAAATCAATCTCTTTATCTTTTAAAAAACGTTCCCGTTGGACAGGGTTAAGAAGCGAAAAAATCATTGATTCCGCGCCTTCTTTTGTTAAAACTGGATAATTTGAAATATAGCTTAAAGCTCCATCGATTCTAACTGCCGGAGGCACCCCCGGCAAAAGATGAAGATCCGATGCTTTGTTTGTAACTGTTAAATGCAGTAATTGCTGTATATCCATAGAACCAATACTACCAATAAATACCAATACTACCAATAATCAAATATGAAATATTTGTAGTATTTCATTATTCCTGTGCTACTCTTATGACTTCTTCCGGTGTCGTAATTCCTTGTAAAACTTTTAAATATCCGTCTTGTTTCATTGTTATCATTCCCTCTAAAACTGCTTCTTTTTCTACAGCCGAACTATTGGGATGCTCAAGTATCAAATTAGATATTTTATTAGAAACCGGCAGCACCTCAAATATTCCAATTCTTCCCAAATAGCCCGACCCTGCGCATTTTTCGCAGCCTCCTCCTTTAGAAAGTCTTATCTCTGCGTTTTCCGGGGGAAATAGTTTTCCTAAAACATCTCTCATTTCATCGACGATTTGCCGAAGCGGCGGATAAGTTTCTTTGCAGTACGCACAGACCTTTCGAACAATTCTTTGTCCGACAATTCCATTCATTGTAGATGAAAGCAGAAAGGGTTCGGCTCCTAAATCAATAAGGCGCGGCAGGGCGCCTGATGCATCGGAGGTATGAAGAGTTGAGAATACTAGATGCCCTGTAAGAGATGCCTGAAGCGCAAGCTCTGTCGTTTCTTTATCCCTGATCTCTCCAACCAGGATAATATTTGGATCCTGTCTTAAAAAAGACCTAAGTCCTGTTGCAAAAGTAAGACCTACGACAGGATTTATCTGGACCTGATTAACGCCCGGCATTTGATACTCGATGGGATCCTCCAAAGTCATAATATTTACTCTTGTCGTATTAAGTTTCTCAAGAACCGAGTATAGTGTTGTGGTTTTCCCCGATCCGGTTGGTCCGCAAGCCAATATTATTCCGTGAGGACGGAGTATAGAAGTTTCAAGATTCTTTAACGATGTTCCGGTTAGCCCAAGTTCTGCAAGAGTTGGTATTCCTCCGGATTTCCTAAGAAGCCTCATAACAATTTTTTCGCCGCTTGAAGCTGGCATTACAGAAATACGAAGATCAACTTCATTATTTCCTACCTTAAAATTAAAACGTCCGTCTTGGGGAATCCGATGTTCATCGATTTTCATATTAGAAAGAATTTTAATGCGGGAAACCACTGCTTCTTGTACGGTTTTTGGAAGACTTAGCTTATCATATAAAATACCGTCGATTCTATAACGTACTCTAATTCTATCTTCCTGTGGTTCGATATGAACATCGGAGGCTCTGGAGGAAACTGCGTATTCTAAAATAGTTGAAACTATTTTTGCAATTGGAGCTTCTTTTATAATCTCCGCAATTTGCCTGCTGTCAATAGTAGGAATTTTTAAGAGTTCTTCCTCTGTCTGTTTTAAAGCTTCCCCTACTTCTCCGACTATTTCCTGCCGGTATTGTTGATTTATTGCTTTTCTAACATCATCTGCGGATGCTGCAAAAGTTTTTATGATAAGCCCTGTTTTTTGGCGTACAAATTCAAGGGCCTCAAGATCTACCGGATTTGCCATTGCTAAGGATAATACTTGGGCTTTCTCATCGTAAAGAAAGGGAATTGATAGAAACCTTTCGGCAACTGCCCGGGGCACCATACTTAAAGCCTGGGGGGAAAATGAAGTAGAAGAAAGTGAAATAAAGGGAATTCCTAAAAGTTTTGCTTTCGCCTCAGTTATTTTTTCCGCAGAAACAATATTTAAAGATGTCAAAATTTCTTCATGCGATTTTCCGAGACTTGCACTTTTAACTTTTATTTCCTCAAGCTGCTGCGGCGTTATTAAATGCTGGGAAGCCAATACATCGAGTATGGTCGTGTTCTGATCTGATGGGCTTAAATCTGCGGTGGGCATTACTTCTATACTATGTAAAAATAAGCTATAATGTCAAGGCAAGCTAGATATGTATAGCTTGCCGAAGATCCCGCCTTGGCGGGATCAAGGAATCGAAGACAAAAACTCTATTATCTACCATGCAATCTTTTTTAATTTCCTCAAAAGATAGAGAAGAAGCTTTTAAAAAGGCGGTTGATTTGTGTTTTAAAAATAAAATCGACAAAATTGACATAGACAGCATTAACTTTGAAAAATCTGCTGGAATAGAAGATGTAAGAATCATTCAAAAAAAAATTTATTTAAAGCCGATAAAAAGCGAAGCTAAAGCAATTATTCTTAAGGCTTATAGCGGATTGACAATTGAGGCTCAAAATGCGTTGCTTAAAATCCTGGAAGAGCCGCCCAACAATACTATTATATTATTATTAGTTGAGACTGGTTCGCAGGTTTTACCAACAATCCTTTCAAGATGCAAGAATATTACGATAGATGATAAAAGAGAAAAATTTGGAGAATTAGAGGGGAATCAAATAGCTGAAGTTTTGTCTTCTCTTTCAACTTCGGGGGTAGGGAAGAGACTAAGACTGGCGCAGGATTTTGGGAAGAGTAGGGAAGAAACCATAGTTTGGCTTGAAAAAATGATAATAATCCTGCGAAAAAAAATAATCGAAGAGATTAATAAAGATACGGCTTTTGAACAAAATAAAATAAAAATTTTACAAAAAATGCAGGATACATATACTATTATTAAAACAACAAATATAAATCAGCGCTTTGCCCTTGAAAATCTCTTTCTCAACTTGTAGAACGGAATTTGTATAAATTCTTATTAAATTCTTGCAGAAAATCACGATTTTATTCAAATTATCCATTTAGCCATTTCGTCATATCGTCATATCTATTCCGATCCCATATCAGTTTTCTATTGACAATCCGGTTAATAAATGATTTACTAAAAATAACATGTCCTACCGAAAAATAATACTAGTTACTAATGAAATTTATCATGCGTACAATCGTGGCGTAGAAAAAAGACCAATATTTTTAATAAGAAAAGACTACCTAAGATTTATAGCGCTAATTAACTACTATCGGTTCGCAAATTGTCCCATAAAATTTTCTCACTTTAAAGAATTGTCAGTCGAAGAAAGAAAAAACATCCTTACCAAACTAAATAAAGAATCAAAAAAATTAGTAGATGTAATTGCATTCTGTCTTATGCAAAACCATGTACATTTTCTGTTAAAACAACTATATGATAATGGGGTTTCCAAATTTATGGCCAAAACAACAAGTGGATTTAGCCATTACTTTAACTTAAGACATGAAAGAGTAGGGCATCTTTTTCAAGGAAATTTTGGTGCAGTAAGGATAGAAAACGAGGAACAGCTTGTGCATGTATCTCGGTATATCCATCTTAACCCAGTATCTTCTTATCTTATCAGGATTGAAGACATTGATGATTATGAGTATTCATCATTTCCGGAATACACAAACAAAAAAATAGGTTTTTGCAACACAAAAGAAATACTTTCTCACTTTAAAAATAGAGATGACTATAGAAAATTTGTCTATGATCATGCAGATTATGCAAAACAACTTGAAAACATTAAGCACTTAACACTAGAAAATAACTAAATACACGTTCAATTCCTGTAAATTTTACCACTTCATCGTATCTCTACCGATCCCATATCGGATATTTGTTAAGTTCTTTTATACCTGTTAAAATAGTCATTACTATCTCATATAACGTTTTCGAATGCAGTCAAAAACCTGCCACAATCTACAATGATAAATAAACTCAAGAGATTTTTTTATTTTCCCTTTGCCTATTATTTTAGGTTTTTTGCGAAAATAAGACTCGCAAGGTGGAACCCTTATATAATAGTAGTAACCGGTTCAAGCGGAAAGACTACTCTTCTTCACTTGCTTGAATCTCAAATTGGAGAAAAAGCAAAATACACCCATAAAGGAAACAGTGCATATGGAATACCTTTTGATATCTTAAATCTAAAAAGAAATACCTTAGAGCCAATTGAATGGATTTTTTTGTTCTTTTTAACACCATTCAAAATCCTTTCGAAAATACCCAGTCAGAAAATTTATGTTGTTGAAGCTGACTGTGATAGACCAAATGAAGGAAAGTTTTTGGCGACACTTCTTAAACCCGAAGTTACTCTTTGGACCTCCTCAACAAGAACTCACAGTATGAATTTTGATCCCTTGGTAAAAAACAGCAAATTTGAAACAGTCGAGGAGGCAATTGCATTTGAATTCGGCTATTTCCTAGAGTATTCAAGAAAGCTTTGCATCGTAAATGGGGATTCAAATCTTATTGAAAAACAATTCGGGAGAACTAAATCGCATATTGAGAAAGTTTCCGTAAAAACCCTTGGAGACTATGAAGTCTTAAAAGACAAAACAATTTTTAAAATAGGGAAAGAAACCTACGAATTCAATCATCTCTTGCCGAGGAAATTTTTCTATGCCATTGCAATGTCCAATGTGCTTTTTAAAAAATTAAATATCAAACCTGATCCAACTTTTAAAAACTTTTCGCTCCCGCCGGGAAGAAATTCAATCTTCAAGGGGCTTAAAAATACGACTATTATCGACAGCAGCTATAACGCCAACCTTGATTCTATGACCGTAATTCTAGAAATGTTTGACAATATAACAGCCGAAAAAAAATGGATAATAGCAGGCGATATGCTCGAGCAGGGAGAAAGTCAACGGCAAGAGCATGAGAAACTGGCAGAAGTTATATCCAAAATTAAATCAGATAAGATTATCCTTATGGGTCCCCGAGTTTCTGAATATACGCTACCAAAACTCAAAACTCAATCCTTCGACTTCGCTCAGGACAAGAACTCAAAACTCAAAAGTGAAGATCAAAACATAATTAGTTTCGAAAATCCAAAGGAAGTTTTAGAATATTTGAAATCCAACCTAAAAGGCGGAGAGCTTCTGCTTTTTAAAGGCGCAAGATTTTTGGAAGGAGTAATCGAGCATTTGCTTTTGGATAAAAAAGATATCGAAAAACTTCCAAGAAGGGAAAAGGTATGGCAAAAAAGAAGAAGAAAATTCGGTCTATGAGTCAATCGTCAATATATATTCTGCATGGCTGGACACAAACACTCAATAAGTGGGCAAACTTCGCAAAAAAACTAGAATCGAAAGGATTTGAAATAAAGCTTCTTAAGATTCCCGGACTTACAGAAAAAATTGATAGGATTTGGGGCATAGATGATTATGTTAAATGGTTAGGGGAAAATTTAAAAAGAGAAAAAGGGAAAATTATTCTCATTGGTCATTCAAATGGAGGCCGCATTGCTCTTAATTTTGCGATTAAACATCCTGAAAAAATTTCGAAACTTGTTCTGATCGACAGCGCCGGAATTTACCATAGTGATATTATTATCAGAACAAAAAGAAGTGTATTTTTCATATTAGCCAAAATCGGCAGAAAAGTAATTCCTCTGGACGGAGCACGAAAATTACTTTATTTCTTAACGGGAGAGAAAGATTATAAAACTGCAGATTCAATCATGAAAAAAACCATGATAAATTTAATTCAATCGGACAAATCTTTGCTTATCGAAAAAGTAAAAGTTCCTACTATTATTATCTGGGGAGAAAATGACAATATCACTCCCTTATCGGACGCAGAGGTCTTGAGCGGGAAAATAAAAAATTCTAAATTGTATGTAATTGACGGAGCAAAACACGCGCCTCAATTTACCCATACCAAAGGGGTGGTAAATAAAATACTTGAGGAGGTCTAAAACACATGAGTATATTTAATTCTCTGGGCTCTAACTATAATTTAAAATACGTTTTAAAATCTTTATTTTCAAATGCTATTGGCCAAAATCAAAAACTTAAAAATTTTCTTGAGGAGAAATACCAAGGAAAAGTTATTCTTACTTACAAAGGGCGGGAAGCATTAACTTTGGCTCTTAAAATTTTAAATTTTCCAAAAGAAAGCTGCGTTGCAATAAACGGCTTTACTTGCTATGCAGTTTATAAAGCAGTTGAGAAGGCTAGTCTTACGCCAATCTGCTTGGATTTGGGAGAAAAAAATATCGATTTAAATTTCGCTCTGGAAACTTTGGAAAAAATTTTAAAAGAAAACAAAAACATCAAAGCAGTTGCTGTCCAAAACACATTTGGCTTCCCAACTGACATCGAAAAAATTGTAAAAATTTGCCGCGAAAAAAACATAATTCTCATTGAAGATCTTGCACATTGCGTTGGAGCAGAATACAGAAATGGGAAAGAAGCAGGCAGTATGGGGGATTTTGTCGCTTTATCTTTTAGTCAAGACAAAGTTATAGATGCCGTTTCCGGAGGCGCATTAGTTATAAGAAATAAAAAATACGCAAGCCCGGAAAACTCCCAATTTAAAGAACCGGCAAATCAAATAAGAGATAGACTGTATCCCTTATTCACTTACAAAATAAGGTCCCTTTATG
>JBBTYY010000044.1:22896-24984 GCA_038061615.1 Patescibacteria group bacterium
TGCTAATTTTTTGCATTCTTGGTATTGGGGTGAGTTTCATAAAAACCTAGGTAAAACTATTAAAAGAACAGGATTTTATGAAGATAAAAAAATAACCGGAGCAATGCTGTCAATTATTGAAGATGCAAAAAGAGGGAAATATCTGACTGTTCCTGGCGGCCCCATTATTGATTGGAAGAATTCTTTTCTTGTCAAATCTTTTGTTGGAGAAATAAAAAAGATTGCAATATTAAACGACTGCACCTTCGTAAGAGTCAGACCGCAGCTTTTATCAGATGACTTTTCAAGAAAAATTTTCAAAAACAATGGTTTTATCAATGCGCCGATACATCTTCATGCAGAGTTAACCTCCCAGCTTGATATTACAAAATCTGAAGAGGAGCTCTTAAAAAATATGAGAAAAACCACAAGATACGAGATTAAGAAAGCTCTGTCTTTGGGAATTGAAGCAGCAGCCACAAAAAATCCGCAGGAAATCAGACGGTTTTATGACTTACAAATTCAGACTTCCAAACGGCAAAAATTTGTTCCCTTCTCTTATGAATATCTTTATGAACAGTTTAAGGTCTTTGCCCAAAACGATATGGCTCTTTTGTACAAAGCGAGAATAGGAAAAAGACTTCTTGCTCAGGCTCTTGTAATTTTTTATGGCAGCGAGGCGGTTTATCATTATGGAGCATCAACGGATGAGGGACGTAAGTATCCCGGCGCTTATCTTATTCAGTGGAAAGCAATCTTAGAAGCCAGGAAACGCGGTATGACCCGCTATAATTTCTGGGGCGTATCGCCAACTGATAAATCCAAGCATCGATTTTATGGACTATCACTTTTTAAGCGCGGCTTCGGCGGAGAAGATGCGGAATACCTGCGCGCGCAGGATTTGATTATAAATTATCCTAAATACCTTCTTAACTATGCAGTTGAAACTGTGAGAAAATTTACAAGAAATCTTTAGCTTTATGTTGAAAATTTATGCCGCGCATAGTTTTGCAATAAAATACTGTACATAAGTATATCCTCCGATTCTTGTTCGTCAATGTTGCTAAGCATCAGTTTTATGTTTTTTAGGATATTTCGTACATATGGATCTACATTTTGCATGTCTATCTCCGATTCTCGTTTTAGCGCTTCCTGAGTAAACCTAAATGCCATAATCTTTGATCCTCTTTGCAATCCCAAAGTAATTCTTTTTAGATCCATTGCTAATGCGCCCAAAGTAGCCTTGTTTTTCTTCTTTATTTCTTCTTTTGTAAAAGGATCTGACTTAGCAATTATCACGTAATTATTTTACCACATTTCAATGCTTTAGCTTTATGCGGGAAGAATTTGGCTTTGCTATAATAAGTTCATGTTAATAAAAACTGACAGTTTTACTCTTGCCACTTATTCCAAAGGTAATCCAAACTCCGAGAAATTTGCATTAGTTCTACCAGGAAAATTAGACACCAAAGACTATGCACATATGAAAAGTCACGTTGCTTATCTTTCCAATATGGGATATTTTGCTTTATCTTTTGACCCGCCCGGAACTTGGGAAAGTCCAGGCGATATCTCTTTGTACAACATGACAAATTATCTAAAAGCAATAAATGAACTTATTAAATATTATGGCAATAAGCCTACCTTTATCATGGGACATAGCAGAGGTGCGAGTATGGCAATACTAGCTGGACTTAGAAATCCTTACATAAGCTCCTTTGCTTCTATATTTTCTTCTCTTATGGTGGAAGGATATAAAGATAAATCAGATACAGCACTTTGGAGAAAGCAGGGTTATCTTCTAGAAAAGCGAGATTTGCCACAAGGAGGAGGTCCTAAGGTAAAAGAGTTTAAACTTCCTTATAGTTTTTTTGAAGATCAACTTAAGTATAATGTGACTGAGGATTTAAGAAATTCAAATAAACCTAAGCTTTTCATGCTAGGAAAACACGATGTTCTTGCAACTCCAGAAGTTGTTAGGGAATTATATGACATAACATCGCAACCAAAAGAACTTTATGAACTTAACTCAGGGCATGATTACAGGCTCCATCCTGAATTGATAGAAGAAGTTAATAAAGTTGTAGACGATTTTCTAAGAAAATATAA
>JBBTYY010000045.1:0-18322 GCA_038061615.1 Patescibacteria group bacterium
AAAACCTTACTTTCTCAGATATCATCCTTATTCCATTTCAAAACAACTAGAGACATTTCTCACTTTTTGTGCTACAATACTCCGACTATAAGACTTATGGGCAAATTTTTTATTGTATTTATATTATTGTTTTCATATTTTTTCTTTGCGCCGCAAGCATTGAATCAGGTTAGCGCTAATCATTGTACTGATCCAAAACCCAATAGCGCTCCAATACTTACGGGAGCAGTGGCAGGAGAAGATAGCGTTACGTTAGCTTGGATAGAAGCTCAAGATCCTGTAACTTATTACCTTGTTGCATACGGAAGGTCCAAAACAGAAATAGAGTATGGCAATCCTAATATCGGGGGAAGAGGAACAACTGCTTATACTGTTGGCGGACTTGTAAGGGGAATAAAATACTATTTTAAAGTTCGTGCCGTAAATGGTTGTAAGCCTGGTAAGTTTTCGAATAAACTTTCTGCAGTCCCTGGCTTTAGGGAAACTTTTTCTCAGACCCCGAATTTATCTATTTATAAAACAGTTCAGGGAGCAAGTGCATCCGCAACGCCAACGCAAGGACTAGAAACAGCAGCTCCTGCCCCACTCGTTATAACGGGTGAAGAAAAACTTAAATGCACGGCATGCGTAAGTTGGCAATTATTAATAGCAGAAGCAATACTTTTGATCTCGTATCTTTATCTTACAGGAAAAGTTACTTTCTTAAAGCAAATTTTTTCTATGGCAATCCCAATTGTAATGTATATTTTATTTTGGAAAATCAACGGACAATGTTTTAGTGAAGGATTTTTCTGTAAATATTTCCTGCAACTTAATGTAATCATATTTATAGTTATTGTAATTGTTTATAAGAATAAGTATATAAATTCTAAAACAAATCTTTTAGATCGTTTTTTTAAAAAAGCGACAAAGAAAAAATAAAGAAAAGAAGGAAAAAATAATTTATGTTAGATACAATAATTAACAGCATGCAGCTTATTTTCAACGACATTGTCTTTTATTCTCAGCAATATCTGGACAGATACACATTTTTAGTCCCGCTTGGAATAATTGGGATATGGAGATGGTCAGTATGGATGATGAAAGAAATTGTAGGCTTACATTATCATCCTAAAACTCAGGGATATAATGCAAAAGTTTCCATAGTAACTCCTGTCTATAATGAAAATCCGCAAATATTTACACAGGCTCTTGATTCCTGGAAGAGAAACAATCCAGCAGAAATAATTGCGGTAATAGACCATACAGATTTAACATGTATTGATATCTTTAAGGAATTTAAAAAATCTTTTTCCCAAGCAGTACTTATTGTTACCAAAATTCCGGGAAAACGTCAGGCGCTTGCAGATGGAATTAGAGTAGTAAAAAGCGAAATCGTAGCATTAGTCGACAGCGATACAATTTGGGCAGAAGATGTTTTAAGAAACGGTCTTCCTCCTTTTAATGATACTAATGTTGCAGGTGTTGCCACATACCAAAGTGTTTTGCATCCTAAAACTTTCGCACAGAAAATTTTTGATATACAGCTTACCTTAAGGTATAGACATGAATACCCATTCTTAGCTGCTGCAGGCGATGCTATTATTTGTCTTTCCGGAAGAACAGCTTTTTACAGACGAGAAGTTATTCTCCCTATGTTGCCTGATTTAGTTAACGAAACGTTTTTGGGAAAACCGGTTATTAGCGGCGATGATAAACGGTTAACATATCTTGTATTGGCAGCGGGATGGAAAGTAGCATATCAAAATACTTCACATGTTTATACTCCTGGAATGGCAAACCTAGGCGCATATCTTAAACAAAGACTCAGGTGGACAAGAAATAGCCTCCGCGCTGATCTTAAGGCAATTCTTAGCGGATGGCCGTTTAAGCATCCTGCGCTTTTATTTTTTCAGGTAGATAAATTTCTTCAGTCTTTTGTATTAATTCTGAGCCCGATTTATTTCTTTGTTTCACTTTATCTGCATTTATGGATTGCAGCGCTTGTAATTTTCTGTTGGTGGTTCGTTAGCAGAGCTATAAAAATCTATCCTTATCTTTCCCGCAATCCTAAAGACGTTCTTATTCTACCAGGATATGTATTGTATTCATTTCTTGCAGGAATAGTTAAAATCTATGCACTTTTTACTCTAAATACTCAAGGCTGGATAACTCGTTGGGATAAATCAAGGCTTCCTCAGTTTAGATTCCTTCTAGCGGCTCCTGCTTATGCTGCTACGGTGTGCGTTGTCTTGCTTCTTACATATGGAGTTTATCTTTATAAAGAGCATAAATATCTAATTCCCCAATCGCAAAAAGAACAGTTGTTGGCAAATGCTTTGCCTGGTATTCCGGCAAATGTTATCGCCAGCGGTGGTGTTTTAGGAGCTTCGGCTTCGGCTCAGAAACAGTTGTTAACAAGACGCTACGAAGCAAAAGCGAATGAAACTTTCATACAAATAGCAGAAAAGTTCAGTGTTGACCCAGACCAGTTGTATTACGCAAACAGCGCCAAGGCACCAAACAGAAGTATTACACAGGGGACAATTTTATCAATCCCGGGAAAAGATATTCAGCTAGAACCGGAAGCAAGTCTTATTAAACCAACATCTTCGGCTAACTCGCTAACTGTCCAATATGACAAAAAAACAAATACGCTTTTGGTTACAGGAAGGGGTAAACAAATAACCTTAAAAGATATTAAGGATAATGGAGGAAAAGATTATCTAGAAGAAATTTTACCAAAAGTCTGGCATGCAAAAGCTACAATTTTTCTATCTGATGGTATAACATTAAAACTTGATAAAAATGAAGTGACCTGGTTTAAGCTTGAAAGCAATAAAAAAAGTTTTTCTATGCTTCGTTCTCTAAATAGCGACATCATTATTAATAATGTTAAAATAACTTCCTGGGATAGTGAAAAAAATGACTATGATAAAGAGCTTAAAGACGGAAGAAGTTTTGTTATGGTAAAAGATAATGCAAGAATGGATATTTATTCATCAGAACTTTCTTATTTAGGCTATCCTACGGCATTAGATATTACCGTATCTCCCTATGGCGTTTCATGGAAGTTGAATAAGCTGAAATTAAAAAAAGCGCTTACCACAGGAGAGGTTATTAACAGCCGCTTCCACCATAATTATTTTGGGGCTTATACTTTTGGAGCAACAGGTATGTTGTGGAGGGGAAATGAGTTTTATGAAAATGTTGTATATGGATTTGATCCCCATGATGATTCCAATGGCTTTTTGGTGGAAAATAATATTGCCCGCGACAATGGTGCGCATGGTATTATTTTTTCAAAACGATGTATGTATAATACAATCCGCAATAATATTTCATATAACAATAAGCTGCATGGCATCATGCTCCATGAAAAATCGGACTTTAATATAACTGAAAATAATACTGTAACCGGTAATACAAGCGGTATTGCTCTTTATAATTCAAGCAGTAATATTGTTCGTAACAACACAGCAAAAGATAACAGACATGGAGTAAGGGCAAACGCAGGTTCAGTGAGCAATACCGTGCAAAACAATACTATTACAGGCAGTAAATTATATGGTATTTATTTTTATGATAAGGCAAATAACAATTCTATTTTAGGTAATACTCTTGAGTATAACGATGTGGGTATATATATTAAATCAAACTCAAACAAAATCAGCAAAAATTCTTTAATAAATAATGCTGTCGGAGTTTATTTTCAGGATAAAGCTTCGAGCAACAGCTTAACAGATAATCAAATTAAGCAAAGCGGCATTTATGGAGTTTATACAAAAGTTGCTGCGCAGATAAGCAATATGTTAGGTGTTAATGAGTTATATAGAAACCGCAAAGACGTAATGGGAATGACCGAAAACCAGTAGGGGAATTAGATTTAAATACCTACTTGAATTTTTGAATATAAAAGTGTATAGTACTATAACAAATAAATTCATCTTACTGCCCCAAGATGTACTGCCGCCATATATAAAATGACAAAACCAACTATTTGCATCATCGGTCCAGGAGTTGTCGGACAGGCAACGGGAAAAGTGTTTGTTGAAAAAGGAATAAAAGTAGGATTTTTAGGACGGACAAAAGAAAAAGTTGAAAACTTAAGAAAAGAAGGTTACAACGCATTTACAAAAGATGAGATTCTTGACGGAAATTATGATTTTGATATAACTATGTTTACTGTTCCTACTCCCACGGTGAAAGGGAAAATTGACCTAAGTATCCTTGAACAAGCGTCGGCTGATTTAGGAAAACGTCTTAAATATTTTAAAAAATATCATTTAATTGTAGTTAAAAGCACAGTGCCTCCAGGAACAACAGAAGATCTCGTTATAAAAACAATTGAAAAACACTCTGGTAAAAAAATTGGAAAAGATTTTGGCGTTTGTATGAATCCGGAATATCTGCGAGAAGAAACAGCCTACAACGACACGCTTAACCCTTGGATAATTTTAATCGGTGAATATGATAAAAAATCCGGTGATTTGCTTAGCTTATTGTATGAAGGCAAGTTTGATTGCCCAATATATCGATGCGAGATTCGTGAAGCAGAAATACAAAAATACACCCATAATCTTTTCAACGCAGCAAAAATTACTTACTACAATGAGATGCGGCAAATTGCAAACCACATCGGTGTGGACGCTGATAAAATCTTTAAGTACACTGCAATAAGCTGTGAAGGGATGTGGAATCCAAAGTATGGTATCAAAACTATGGGGCCTTTCCAAGGAAGTTGTTTACCAAAAGATACGCAAGCATTTTTTAATTGGGCTCAAGCAAGAGGATTTGATGCCTCTTTACTAAAGACAGTTATAGACGTAAATAATAATTTAGTTAATAAATTAGGTCTTCACGAATTCAGCTTCGAAAGCAAAAATATCTTGTAATAAGATACTTGGGTTAATAAGCTGCTAATTTTAACCAATTGTTTGACACTACCTATTGCTTAGGTCTATACTCTACATAATAAATGCGCCAGAAGAAAATGTATCCTTCCTACCCTCTACTAGAAAACAACATGAAAAAACGCCTAAAAAAGTTACCGGAGAAGCATCAATATCCTTTATGGTTAATGGCAAAGGCATTCCTTTTACTATTTTTTATACTCATCGTTTATTCTGTTTCTTCAAAAATAAATAACAAAGAGACAAAGCAGACCAAACTTCAAGAGGAACCAACTGTTGTAAAGACTCATAAAACCGCGGTTAATGCAAATCCTACTGTGATGCCGGCATCCTCGACCCCACCAGCTAGAGCAACCTACCCTTCACAAGTACTCAATCTCACCAATTGGAAAATAACACTTCCTATCGGCGCGCAAAAAGATGCAGCAGAAATAAAACAACCGGAACTTGCTACCTACAATATTAACCCTTGGTTCATAGTTGTTCCAGACGGCCGAGGGGTGCGTTTCAGAGCAGCTGTAAATGGCGCAACAACAAGCGGTTCAGACTACTCCCGTTCAGAGCTTAGGGAGATGACAAACAATGGTACCGAAAAGGCCAGCTGGTCTTCGATAAAAGGAACACATACTATGTTTTTAGACCAAGAAATCACCGCTGTACCGAAAATTAAACGGCACATAATAGCGGGACAGATTCATGATGATAATAAGGACGTTATTGTGGTACGGCTTGACTATCCTATTCTTCACATCAGGGTTGATGGAAAAAACCTCCATACGCTAGACTCTAGCTACATACTTGGAAAAAGATTTACGATTAAGTTTGTGGTGAACGACGGTCAGACCAAAGTCTATTACAACAACAGCCCAGATCCCGTGTATACGCTTAACAAAAAATATTCAGACGCTTATTTTAAAACAGGTGCTTACACTCAGTCAAATTGTAAAAGGGAAGACTCTCTTTCTCTTTGCAACGATAACAACTACGGTGAAGTCATTGTCTATCAGGCAACGGTCGCGCATCAGTAACCACGGTATAAGATAATTATATCAACTTATTTGGCTTCTAATGCTTCTAGTCCGGGAAGCTTATTTCCGCTTAGAAACTCAAGCATTGCTCCGCCCCCAACGGAAACAAAAGAAAATTTAGGAAGAAGGTTTTGTTTTCTAAGACAGGATAAAGAATCTCCTCCGCCCACTACGCTGTAGGCATTTGATTTTAAAATACCTAAAGCAAGATTTCGTGTACCCCTGGAGGAATCTTCTTCCTCTGTCACCCCCATTGGCCCGTTCCAAACAACTGTTTGGGCATTTTCCACAATCTGAAGGAAATTTTCAACGCTTTTTTCAGTTATATCCTTGCTATCTTCAGTTAAGTCTGCAACCAAAAAAGAAGATTTCCTTCCTGTAACTTTTTCATGCGCAACTTTTAATAAAACTTTATCGTTCTCATCAATTTTTCCTCCAACTAGAATGTAATCCGCAAAATGATGCATATTCTCAACCAGAGGAAGCTTTGTTTTCATTTTTGCTCCTCCAATTATTACAACAAGCGGTCTTTTGGGATTTTCTAAAATACCCGATAACACTTCTACTTCCTTTTGCAATCTGAAACCTGCAAAATGAGGCAGATATTCGGTAATTCCGACCATTGAAGCGTGAATTCTATGGGAATTTGCAAAAGCATCATTTATATAAATTTCTGCCAAAGAAGCCAATTTTTTTGAGAATTTTTTACCATTTTCCTTTTCATCTTTATAAAATCTTAAATTTTCAAGCAAAAATACATTTCCGGTTATCTCCCACGCCTTAAACCCGTTTATATCAATAACTTTTAATTCGTTATGGAATTCAAGGGCTTTTTTAATCCACTCGGCAACAGGTTTTAATGAAAATTTTTCATCCTCACCCTTCGGTCTTCCAAGATGTCCCGCAATAAATACCTGCGCTTGGTTTTTGCGCAAATACTCAAGAGTTGGAAGCCAAGCTTTTAACCTTGTTGTATCCAAAATTTCTCCGCTTTTTACAGGAACATCTAAGTCCGCCCTTAAAAAAACAGTTTTATTCTCAACATCGGCATCTTTTACACTTTTTAAGTTGTTTTTATTATTAAAACTCATAGTTTATGTATGAATTTCTATGTATAGCATAAAAGAGCTTGTCTCGTCAAGTATTCTTAGAGATTAGCTATGTTTTATTGATAATAAATTATGTCCGATAATATTAACTATTACCTACTTAGGTCTTTTGAAATAGGTTTTAATTGGGGTAATCTTAGGATTATTAAATCTTGCCGGAACAATTATGTTCTATAACTTGAGGGATAAAGCTTAGATTTATTTAACTGTTACACTTTTTGCAAGATTGCGGGGCTTATCCGGATCTAAACCTCCGTAAACCGCTAGGAAATAAGCGAGAAGCTGAAGCGGAATTATTTGAGTTATAAATGCTGCCTGTGCAAGACCCTTTATCTCTATAAAATGGTCAAATACATCTGATTTTTTAGAAGATACGCCGATAATTACTCCGCCTCTTGATTTAATTTCTGTAGCGTTTGAAATAATCGATTCAAAAGTCTCATCCTTTGGCGCAAAAACTATACATGGGGTTCCTTTTTCTATTAATGCAATCGTTCCGTGCTTAAGTTCTCCCACCGCTAAGCCTTCTGTTGGAATATAACTTACTTCTTTTATCTTAAGCGATGCTTCAAGCGCCGAGGGGTAAGATAATCCCCGTCCGATTACATAAATATTTTTTGAGTCCTTTAAGGTTTTTGCGATTTCTTTAATTTTCTTAATATTGTTATCTTCCAGAATTCTCTCTGCTTCTTTGGCCGCATTGTTTAAAAGCAGCTCTGCCTCTTTTTCTTTCTTTATTAAGGCAAAGACCAGCATTAAAATGACACACAATTTTGCAGTATATGCTTTAGTAGAAGCGACTGCTTTCTCCGGCCCTGCATTTAAAAGTATGTTAAAATCAGCCATCCTATAAATAGTAGAGCCAATCGAGTTAGTAACAGCTATAATTTTACTTCCTTTTTTCTTAGCTATATTAAGCGGCTCTATAACATCTATTGTCTCTCCGCTTTGAGAAAGAGAAATAATCAGACTTTCTTTTGTTAAGAAATCTTCAAGGTAATTAAACTCGGAAGCAACAGAAGTATTTACGTGCATATGAGCGTTTTTTGAAAAAAGGTAAGTCCCGGCCAGCCCCGCATGATAGGCAGTTCCTGCTCCGATAAAAAAAATCCCTTTTGCGCTCTCAACCAGATGACTCATTTTCCTAACCTGGTCACTGTAGTTTCGGGCAATATTCCTAATAATCTTTGGTTGATCATAAATTTCTTTAATCATAAAGTGTTCAAAATTACCTTTACTTGATTTTTCAAATTTAAAATTGATTTTTTCAATTTTTTCCTTAAGCCTACTGCCTTTTGGCAAAGACAGTAATTTTATATTTTTACCCAAAATAATCATTTCATTATCCTTAAGAAAAACTATTTTATTAGTGTAGTCTGATATTCCAATAAGATCTGAGGCGATATAAAATTCATCTTTCCCAATTCCAACGATAAGCGGAGAACCGTTTTTTGCGGCGATTATTTCGGATGAGACAGCATTGACAACTACAATTGCGTTTAAACCTTTAAGCAAATTAAATGCGTCACGAACAGAAGAAGCAAAACCTTCTTTTTTTAGAAAATCTTCTATTAAATGAACTATTACTTCTGTGTCGGTCTGCGAAATAAATTTATGACCTTTTTTGATCAAATCTTTCTTTAATTCTTCGAAATTTTCTACAATTCCATTGTGAACAACAGCAATAGTTTTCGTGCAGTCCAAATGAGGATGTGCATTTTGTACAGTTACTCCCCCATGCGTTGCCCACCGAGTATGGCCAATGGCAATCGAAGATTTATGATTTATGATTGATGATTTAAGAGCTGCGCTTCCAATTTTTCCAACGTGTTTCTCAACGTCAAGTTTCTTCCCTGACTTAACAGCAATGCCCCAACTATCATAACCCCGATATTCAAGAAGTTTTAGTCCTTCAAGAGTTATTTGAGCAGCATTATTGTTTTTCCCGACGTATCCGAAAATCCCGCACATATATAAGATCTAAGATTTAAGATTTAAGATTTAAGAATTAAGTATTATTGAAACGATTTCTTTTAAATTCTCTACTTCCGTATCCGGCTTAAACCTTGAGATTGGTTTTTGATTTTTGGCATATATTCCCCGTTTTACCCAAATTGTAAAAATTTCCGGCAGCATTTTTTTAGCATCAAATAAAATACTTAATTTATCGTCGACAAAAAAAATTTGCCCATGTGAATATTTCCTGAGAACTAATTGTAATCCATCTGTTTTGTTCTTAAATATATGTATGTTATGCTCATTAAAATATCTCTTAATATCTGTTTTATCTAATTTTGTTTTTTGGAAATCAATCTCTCCTTCGGAAAATATTACCAGTTTTGATATTTTTGAAAGTTTTTTTAAAATATCATGCACCTCATCATATACCGAATGTTTCTTAAGTTGTGTTTCTTTAAAAACATCAGTATTAAACAAAGTGTAATCAATGTCAAAGAGAACAATTTTGGGCTTATCCATTTTTTATAACTGTTTCTTTAAACTTAGTGTAATATTTTGAGTTTTCGGGGACATTTTGCAAAACAACGGTTGATGGTCCTACTATCGAATTTTGGCCTATCATAACTCCGGGCATTGTGGATACTTTGATTCCTATTTTGACATTTCTTCCCACCATGGCTCCTAGGTGTTTAAGACCGGAATCCACTTCTTCTTTTTCGGTTTGAATCTTAATCTCGGATCTATCTAACCTTACATTTGCCGAAGAAAATTGCGCGCCAATTCGGCAGTTTCCTCCGATTACTGAATCCCCTATAAAACCCGAGTGAACCTTTGTACCGCTCATTATAAGACTATTTTTTACTTCCATATACGCCCCTATCGTACAGTTTTCCTCAATATCGGCATTACTTCGCAGTATTGCATTGTTACCAATCATTGTGTTTTTGCCAATAAAACAAGGTCCTTTTATTTTTGAACCCTCCATAATCTCTGCCCCGTCTTCAATAATTACATTTCCGATAATTTCTGCGCTTTTTGCAATCTTTACATTTTTTCCGATTGATTTTTTAATGTTTTTAAACAAGTAATTTTTTATTCCCAAAAGATCCCATGAATATTTAAGAGAAGGTACTTCATTTTCTGTTTCAACGAATTTTACCGGATTAATTTTTGAGAAACTGGAGATTGCCTTTTCTAATCTATAATGCTCATCCGGTGTTTGTCTTAAAGTTTTTAAAAAATCTTTGGTGAAAAGATAGATTCCGATAAGTCTTAAATTGGAAGGCTCTTCTCCTTTTTTTGGCTTTTCTACAAGATCTATTACCCTATCTTTATCTACTCTTAGAGCGCCGTATTTTTGTAGATTTTCCTGCCTTTTTGCAAGAAGAACTCCTTTATCATTTTTACTTTTTTTACTAGACATCAATTCTTCATACTCAGAGAAATCAACGCGGGAAGCGTTTAGGAGAAAAAAATCTCCGTCTATCAATTTTTCTGCCAAAAGCAGTCCATTACCTCCTCCGGTTGGCTCTTTTTGAACAACATATTGAATGCTGACTCCGAGATTTTTACCATTACCCAGTATTTTTTTAATTTCGGAATTCTTTGAGACAATCAAAATAATATTCTTTATCCCGGATCTTTTGACTGATTCAATTGTATGAACAATAATAGGTTTCCCTAAAATTTTAATAAGAGACTTGTGCGGAAAATAATTGTATGGATAGAAACGGCTTGATTTCCCAGCCGCTAATATTACAGCCTTCATATCATTCATTTACTCTTTTTATATTACCTCCCAATTTTTTTATTCTTCTGTCAAAATCTTCATACCCTCTGTCTAAATGTTCTACTCCAAAAACCACACTTTCCCCATTTGCCGCAAGCGCTGCTAAAACAAGCGTTGCCCCAGCCCGCAAATCCGAAATATTAATTGCCGCATTGTGAAAATCAACGGGCCCGTAAATTCTTGCGGCATGCTTATACTCAGGCTTATTGTCTTCAAAATTAAAGTTATAAAATTCTTTTGGGTTTCTAACGACTGGGGAAAAGAGCTCAATCTTAGCTCCCATTTTCCTAAGTTCTCCCACATAGCCAAATCTATTCTCGTAAACTGTCTCATGAATAGTAGAAATACCTTCCCCCTGAGTCATTAAAATCAGCCAAGGCCCTTGCCAATCTGTCATAAAACCTGGATAAAAAGAAGTGGTGATATTTGTCGGACTGACTCCGTTAATATAATAAAATCTTATTCCGTTGTTCTTTTTTTCAAACCCTCCTCCTGCTTTTTTTAGAATATCTAAGAATTCTTCTAATCCTTTTGTATCTATATCTTTTATAAAAATGTCCCCTTTTGTAATTATTGCTGCAATCGCAAATGTAACTATTTCATTCCTATCCGGAAGAATTCTAAATTTTGCTCCATGAAGCTTTAAAACGCCGTTAATTATTATTTTTCTTCTGTTAACTCTTCTCACATTTGCACCCATTAAATTTAGAAGATTGATAAGCTCCGAAACTTCCGGCTCCTCTGCCGCATTATCCAAGATTGTTTCTCCTCTTGCTAAAACAGATGCGAGAATAAGTGTTTCGGTTCCCGTATGAGTGTTTTTTTCAAATTTATAATTTATAGATTTCATTCTGTCTTTAGAAGTTAAATAAAAATATCCATCGTGGCTGTCGTAAACAACACTAACTCCCATTTTCTCAATACCTTTTATTATCCTATCTATTGGCCGGGCACCAATCCTACAGCCTCCGGGATTTGGGATGATTGCCTCACCTCTCCTTGCCAAGAGGGGCGCTAAGAACATAGCAGAGGTTCTAATTGATGCGGCTTTTTCTAAAGATATTCTAGTTTTTTTAATCTTTTGGATTTTGACAATGGCTGTATGATCTTTTATTTTAACCTTTCCTCCAAGCTCCTCAATTATATCCACCATAACCCTAAAATCAGATATCAAGGGAATGTTTTCTATTACAACTTCTTCATCCGTAAGACATGCCGCGACCATTGCTTTTAAAGCAACGTTCTTAGAACCCGATACAGACATCTCTCCTTTTAATTTTGTTCCGCCCTTTATGACAAATGTTTCCATAAATTATCTAAAATCTAATTTCTCACTAATTTTATAAACATCTCCCGCTCCCATTGTAATTATAATAGTATTGTCATCGTACTTTTTTTGATCGATATATTCTACCACAGAAGACTCATCCGGCAAAAAAAGAACACCCCTGTGGGTCTGACTTATTTTTTGAGCTAAAAGTTCCGATGAAACAGTAGAATCTTTTTCTTCCCGCAGGGAAGGGTATATAGCCATCAATATAGCTGTGTCTGCATCATAAAATGAAGTAACAAAATCCGAAAACAAGGCCTTTGTTCTTGAATATGTATGCGGCTGAAATATACATACTATTTTTGATTTTGAATTATTCTTTCTAATAGCAGAGAGGGTTCTTTTGATTTCGGTTGGATGATGGGCATAATCATCAAAAACTTTAGCACCTGTTTTAAGGCTTCCTACAAATTCAAATCTTCTTTTTGAACCGGTATATTTCCCAATCGCCTTTTTTATATTTTCAAAAGACAAACCAGCCTCTACTCCCACAATTATAGAAGCCAGAGCATTTGAGATATTGAAGTCTCCAATAATATTGAGTGAGAATTCTCCCAAAGATGTACCTTTTGAAGAAACCCAAAAAAACATTTTCCCATCTTCACATCTTGCTTTTTCCAAAACATAATCATTGACGGGAGAAAACCCAAAAGTTATTTTAGCTCCGCTGTAGTCTTTTAAGAGTCCCTTTATTTGCTTATCGTCTCCCCCGGCAATAAGAATGCCGTCTTTTGGAATTTTATTTGCAAATCTTAAGAAGTCTTCTCTTATTTCATCTACTGATTTATAAATATCCGGATGGTCAAATTCTATATTTGTAAAGACCTCAATTTTGGGATTCTGCCATAGAAATTTTGGAGTAAGATCCAGCTCGGGGTCTGTGGCATATTCATCCGCTTCGCATATAAAATATTTTCCGCGGCCAAAATGACCGGGGGCACCAAGAGACGGAACGCTTCCCGCTCCAATTAAAAAAGAGGGGTCTAAATTATTTTCCGCAAAAATTGTTGCAATCATTGCAGTTGTTGTTGTTTTTCCATGAGATCCGGCAACAGAAATTCCAATAAATTTTCTTTTGAACAGATTTCCTTTCATGTATTCTCCAACAGCTTGTCCTTGCGTCCAAACAGGAATTCTTTTTCTTTTTGCCTCTAATACTTCTATGTTTTTTAAGCCTCCGTGCGCTCCCGTTGTTATTACTAAATTCTCATCTTTAATATGATCTTTGAAAAAACCAACTGAGAAATTAATATTCGCATTTTTCAAAGAAATATCTGTAATAAATTCTTCGTCAATATCGCATCCGGTAACTTTAAATCCGGCTTCCTTGGCTATAATCGCCAGAGGCGCCATTCCAACGCCTTTTACTCCTACAAAATGAATGTTTTTTATTTTATTCATTGCTCGGTTTTACCTCTTGCCTCCAAAGCTTCTTTAACCATTTTATATTCATCCCAAGGCTCTTCTCCTTGACCGTAATTCATAGAATCTTCTTGAGATTTACCGGTAATTAAGACTAGGTCGTCTTTTTTAGCCATTTGTATTGCAGCCTGAATTGCTTCTTTTCTATCAGGAATCCTAATAACTTCGCCCTTTCCTTTTTTTACACCAACCTCAATTTCCGCAATAATTGTGTTAACGTCTTCTTTTCTCGGATCTTCGGCAGTTAAAATAAGAATATCGCAGTACTGCGAAGATATTTCTCCTAAAAACGGCCTTTTTAGCGCATCCCTCTCCCCAGCGCTTCCGAAAACATGAATTAAACTACCCTTAACTGTTGGTCTTACTGCTTTTAGTATTTGTTCGGATGCATTTGAAGTATGAGCAAAGTCAATCATTACACTAAAATCTTCTTGATATACATAGTCAACTCTGCCTATTGGCATATGAAAAGTTTTAAGAGCTTTCTTTATACTCCCATCCGCTATTCTCAAAGCTTTACATGCTGCAACCGAGGCTAAGACATTATACTGATTAAACTCTCCCAATAAACTGTTTCCCTTAATATTAAAGGTATTTTCATTATAATCGGAACTTTCGGAAAGTCCGTAAGTCATCCAATTTTCCTGGGTTTTTTCGCTTTTAACGTCTGATAAAAACATATACGAACTATCGTCGCTATTAATAACAGCTATTTTTGCTTTTCTTAACAGCTTAACCTTTGTTTTTAAGTAATTTTCATAGGTTTTATGGTAATCCAGATGCTCATTTGTTATATTGGTTAAAACTCCTACTTTAATCGGAATTCCCGTAATTCTGTTTTGATCAATTGCGTGGGAAGTAACTTCTAAAACAAAATATTCCGATTTTTTATTTCGTGCTTTCCTTAAAAATTTTTGAAGTGAAAAAGATGCCGGAGTAGTAACATGAGAACCAGTGTTGTATGACTTGCCGTCAATTACTGCTGCTATACTTGAGATCATCGAAACTTTAGCTCCCGAACTTTTTAAGATATGGTAAATCAAATTTACCGTAGTTGTTTTCCCGTCGGTACCGGTCACCGCGATTACTTTCATCCGTCTGGAAGGGAAGAAAAATAAAACATTAGCAAAAATGGCTATGAAAAAATGATAGATATTTTTAATTTTTTGCCACATAAACCCTATTATACCTTTTTTTGAGCCTATAATCTAATTTACTCACTCGGAGCAATGCCATAATAAAGCAAAAGATTCTTGGCTATACTAAAAAATATCGGAGCAGCAGTTTCTGCTCCGTAAATTGAGGATGTTGGTCTATCTAAAACTACAAGCATCGCAAATTTTGGATTATCAGCCGGAGCAAAACCAATAAATGATGCGATTGTCTGATTGGGATCATAACGTCCTTTAACCGGGATTGATGCGGTTCCTGTTTTTCCGGCAACCCTATAACCCTTAAGCCTTGTCCATGAGGCCTCGCCTTTATTTACGGCATTCACTAGAATTTCGGTCATAACTTTTGCCGTTTGCTCGGAGATTGGCTTTCCCAAAATTTTTGGCGGTATTTTTGAAATTTTTCCGTTCGGGTCCTCTACTGCCCCGACAACGTGAGGTTCCATTCTGACTCCTTTATTTGCAATGGCAGAAGTAGCGCTTAATAATTCTATCGGCGTTATAGAAATCCCCTGCCCAAATCCTTTTGTCGCCAAATCTACCGGATACCACAACTCCTTTGGAGCAAGAGACTGTGATACTTCCCCCTGAAGATCAATGCCTGTTAAATCTCCTATCCCAAAGGCAGATAAATAGTTAATCATTCTATCGATTCCTAATTTTTGTGCGACAAAAACCATACCTATGTTATCGGAATGCTGTATAACTCCAACCATATTATTATCGTTATAATATTTATCATTCCAGGTACGTATATCAAAACCCGAAACAGAAACAGGTCCTGAGCAAATGGAACATTTAGTCTGCGGAGTAACTAAGTTACTATCCAAAGCAGAAGACATTACTAAGGGTTTGAAGGTAGATCCCGGTTCATATAAATTTGAAATAGAAGGGTTTTTGTATAAATTAGATGTATAATCCTGAAAATCCGACGGAGAAAAAGACGGAAATGAGGAAAGAGCCAGAATATTGCCGGTTTTAGGATCCATAATTCCAACCAGTCCTCCCGATGCACCGTATTGTTCTATTCCCTTTTTTAATTTTTCCTCCGCTATAAACTGTATGGATCTATTTATATTTAATATTAAATTGCTCCCTCTTGTTTCTTTAGAATTCTCATTTGCTCTTGATAAAATCGGCC
The DNA here is from genome assembly GCA_038061615.1 of Patescibacteria group bacterium. Lineage (GTDB taxonomy): Bacteria > Patescibacteriota > Microgenomatia > Levybacterales > UBA12049 > 2-01-FULL-38-21. The sequence goes on from JBBTYY010000045.1 coordinate 15,843, forward strand.
TGCCTAAAGCATCGTGAATCTGGATGGCGATTTCTTCCTTTCCCCTAAGCAGTCTATCGTAATATCCTTCAATTCCAAAATATCCCTTGTCCCCACCCGCCTCGTCTTTGCCTACAAAACCAAGGAGATGTGCTGCCATTGACGCTTCAGGATAATATCTAATGAATTGCTTTTCAAAACCAACTCCAGGCAGACTTAATTTACTAATTTTCTCTTTTTCCTGCATATCTATCCCCGATTTTAAAGGCACCCAAAATCTGTCAAGAGATAGCCTCGCACTTACAGATGCTCTATCTACACCAAGCACATGAGAAAGGAGCAATGAATTTTCTTCTTTATCTTTTATTTCTTTCGGATTTGCAAAAACAAGATATGAAATTTTATTTGTTGCTATGGGAAAATTGTCTGAGGTTTTTACTTCTCCCCTTTGGGGCAGTACTTTTATTACTCTGCCGTATTGAGATTGTCCAAGAAGCGATAACTCCGAGGCCTTAACTACCTGCCAATAAAAAAGCCGGACGATTATTAAACATAATATGCCTATGAGTATAAGTAGTATTGTCCGATATCTCCATATCATACATTCGATACGTTCGGTAAACTCAGTATCGCACTGAGCATTGCGGAACGTGCGATAAACTCAGTATTACCTCTTCGAGCTCCTCGAGTCTGAGCCTCAGAGCCGATGGCCTGAGCTTATGTCGAAGGGTCATTGTTTAATAGCCAAAGGCAGGGGCTTGCTTAACGTGAAGCTATTTTTATTCTCCACAAAACCTAGCTGCGAAGACTCGGATGAAATATGAGAAAGAGAGGTAAGGCTTAAAAGCTTTTCTTTGAGCATTGAATTTTCTATTTTATATGAATTGAGCTGACTTTCAAATTTTAAGAGAATAAGTCCCGTTGTTGAAAGACTGTTGGACACAACAGCCCTTGCCAGAAATAATGTAACTATTAAAAATAGTATAATAAAAATTATAAAAGTTGGCTTTTTCATACTTTATTTATCGTTTTATATTTTTTCAAAAACTCTAAGCTTTGCGCTTTTGCTCCTGCTATTCTTTTTAATTTCTAAAAAACTTGGGACGATTGGTTTTTTTGTAATAATTCTTCCCATATTTTTTGACTCAAACTCCTTAAATGTATTTTTAACAATTCTATCTTCAAGAGAATGAAAACTTATAACAACAAGTCTTCCCTTCTCATCAAGAAGCGTATATGCGCAGGGCAGCGCTTCTCTTAAATTATTTAATTCATCGTTTACGGCTATTCTTAGGGCCTGGAATATTCTTCTTGCTATAAACCTTCTCTCAAGGGCAGATGTCCGGCCTTTTTTTCCCAATGATTCTTGTATTACCGAAACCAGGTCTTCGGTCGTTTTAATCGGTTTTATTCCACGGGCCCTAACAATAGCATCAGAAATGATCCTAGCATTACGTTCTTCACCCAATTTAAAAAATAGTTCATCAAATTCTCCTTTCGTTAAAATATTTAAAAGATCCGCCGCTTGGACTTTAAGTTTTTTATCCATCCTCATATCAAGCGGACCTTCTTTTAAGTAACTAAATCCTCTTTCCGGATTTTCTAATTGGAAGCTGGATACTCCCAAGTCGAAAAGAATCCCGGAAACCTTATCAAAACTTTTTAAATGTGCAATTTTATCTAAATTTCTAAAATTCCCTTTGGCCAACGTCAATTTGAAATTTGAAATTTGAAATTTGAAATTCTTTTCAACATAATCTAAAGCTTCCTGATCAAAATCTATCCCTAAAACTATTCCCCCGTGACTCACAATCTCCTTTGTGTGTCCTGCCCCTCCTAAGGTTGCGTCAATGTACTTTAATCCTTTTTTTACTCTTAGAAAATCTATTACTTCTTTTAAAAGAACAGGCGTATGAAAGCTATTCATTGCCCCTAGCCATCTTTTTTATCTTTATCAACGAGTCTTTGGGAAATAACATCGATATTTTTCTCAAGATTTCCTCTATATTCACCCCATCTTGTCTTATCCCAAATCTCAACATAGCGATAAAGTCCTAGGAATATAATTTCATCTTTAATTTTTGCAAATTCTCGTAGGTAAGAAGGTATGATAAACCTTCCTTTACTATCGAGTTCCACATTACTCGCTCCTCCAAGGAGAAATCGCTGAGTTTCTCTAGTTTCTGATTGGATAAAAGGCTTGCCTTCGGTTCCTTCCAAAAGCGGCTTCCAGTTTTCTTCAGAGACAATAATGAGCGAGTTTTCATAACCTAAAGTAACTATTAATTTGTCACCAAGAATTGTCCTAAATTTTTTAGGAAAAGCAATTCTTCCTTTTGCTCCAATTTTTCCTTCGTATTGACCAATAAGCATATTCCTGCCAATTTTGCCTGTACTGAATCTGTTGAAGTGTCCCACTTTGTTCCACTTTTTCCCACTTTAGTTCATTTTGCAACAAAAAAATAACTATGTCAATAAGCAAAAATACCAAAATAGTGTGT
>JBBTYY010000046.1:0-1371 GCA_038061615.1 Patescibacteria group bacterium
ACTGTAGCCATAAATTAAAGAAAGTGAAAGTGTCTATCGAGGATGCCAAAACAAAAGCAGTCAGCTATCAATGCCCTAATTGCGATTATTATACTTTCGACCCAAAATCATCTATTCAGGTCATAAGAGAAATAAAAGAGAAAGAATCCCCGCTAAAAATGAAGCAGAAAATAATAAAATTATCTAAAGATAGACTTGGTGTGTATTTCAATCAAGATATTATTCGTTCTTTAAATCTGAAATCTGGGGAAGACATTTTAATCTCTGTTCCTGATAAGAAGAGAATAGTATTAAAATTAGACAAGTAAGGTTAACCTTAAGGTCCATGAAAACAAAAGAAAACAAATCAATATTTTTGGAATATCTTGGGGATACTCCTGCATTGAGAACTCTTGATTTTTTGATAGACAATCATTTTTTTGACTTCCCTCTGACAGAGATAGCGAGAGGAAGCAACGTAAGTTATAACTCTTTGGCTTCTTTCTTCCAAAGCTGGATAAGCAGAGGGATTGTAATAAAAACAAGAAAAATTGGCAAATCAGATTATTATAAGCTCAATCTTAATAATTCCTTTGTCAAAAATATCATAAAGCTTGATTGGAGCCTCACCAAAAAGACAGCTCTCCCCGAACTACAGGAAGAAGAGCTTTTAGTTTAAGTTACCTTTCTCAAGTAACTACACATTCGAAAGATTTAAATACTCTCTAATTGTAGAAAAAGCATGGCATACGAATCTAAACTAATAGGAAAAGTTGAAGGTTTTGGCGAGATTTATCGATTAGCTGCGCCCTTGCCAGAGCAAATTGAAGATTTTCAAAGAGCAGGATGCCAAGCACCCTATCTTCCAGATGTTGAGGAAACAGCACAAATTAGGTTAGCGGGCGTTTCCCAAGATTACACAAGAACCTCTATTGTTCCTGTAGCGGTTAGAGGCGCTAAAACTATTCTAACTAAAGTTCCTTTGTTAATGAATCCTATAATGGCTCGCTTAGCTGTTATTGCTCATAGAAAGGGAGCATATTTAGAAATTCCTGGTATTTATGACGTCGTTAAGCAAATAGCAGAGCAAGAGTCTGAAAAAGAGCCAGAAGACAAAACAGCCTTAGAATTACTACATGAAGGCAACCATTACATAGCAAGAGATAGTGATGTGGCAAGATTTCTTTTAAGAAAACAGAGAAAACCTTATTTTAAAGAATTTGTTCCAAGTGGAACAATTTCTTTAGAGAATTTACAAACTGATTCAAAACAAGGCGTTGTGAATTACTTGTGGTTCGGCAGCCCGCAGGGCAGGTCTGTCCTCTACTGCGGGGACAGGTACTTGGAGGACGACGGCAGCGCTTTCGGGGTGCGTCGTGTTTTGTCTGGCGA
>JBBTYY010000047.1:0-9737 GCA_038061615.1 Patescibacteria group bacterium
CCCACGTCATCGGACTGATGAAGCCTTCTGGAGGGGGAGGTGTAAACGCTGCGCTTATCTTCAAAAGCTGCGACACGAATGACGTTGGATCATTTGGAATCCAATTGCCCATAACAATACGACCACCGGGTTTTGTGACCCGAACCATTTCACGGGCGACATCGAATGGCTTGGGAGCAAACATGGCGCCAAATATAGAGATGGTCAAATCAAAAGAATGGTCACTGACTCCTTGCAGGCTGCACGCATCTCCCTCTTGAAATGTCAGTTGGCTGAGACCTAACTCCGCAGCTCGTTTGTTCCCGGCGTCAACGAGGTTCTTGGCAATGTCGATTCCAACAACTTCAGCCCCCAAGAGAGCTAGAGGAACTGCCGTAGTGCCATCTCCACAGCCGAGGTCCAAAACCCTCAGCGGTGTTGTTATCCCGAAAGACTTAACGACTGCTTCGCCAGATTGACGCATAAAGGCGGCAATCTCTGTAAAGTCCCCCTTCTCCCACAACGCTTTGTTTGGATTCATATTGTTATCCATGAATTGATTATCTCATAAAACGAAAGAGAATGACACCTGAAGTTATATTAAAATTTTGTGGGACACAATTTTAAATCTGGCTCCGCTCACCTTGGCACAGTATACCGGAAATTGTAACCATTATCGAGGCTTTTGAAAATCCAAGTTGGATAGGACAATTGAGGGAAAGGTGGAAAGAAATAAAATTACTTCGAAGCAGCAATCCTTAACGGTTCTAAGCCTTTTAGTACAACTCGAGATATCGATAAAATCGTCCTGATACCTGCTGGTAAACCGCCAATGCCTAAGTACTCCTGGATTTCCTTTAGTGCGTGATCTTTTGCATTTTTGGGCTTTCCCGAATGAACTGCACCTTGCACATGGCTAAGAAATTTTATTAAATTTATAACCGTAATAACCTCACCTTTTATAATCATAATTTGAGTTTTTAGAAGTCGATCTCTATCAACTTCTAAAGGATGAGTTAAATGCGGAACACTTGTGTTCGGATCAAAACCGTCTTCCATGGAGTAAAATACTAATGACGAATCACCTAAAGGAAGTTTCCGGTCGTTTATTTTAAAGATAATCTTTAACTTTATTTTTTCATTAACCTGATCGATTAAAGGATAATCATCAATCAGTAATTTTCTCAGCAAAGGAAAGATCATGAAAATCTCATAACCGTCGCGAGAATTCATTTTCTTCTTTATATCTTCAAGGGTTTTAAGAAATAATGAAGTCTTATCCATTCGGATAATTGGTTATACTAACGAATTTGGGCTCCCTAACCCTGAGATTACTAGACTCACGATTTCCAAAATAATTAGGACCTTCGGCAACTTGGTGCAAACTGAAACGCTAAAGGTTCGCTGGCAAGAAATCCAAAGATTTCAAGCTTCTGCGGTATAAGTATTTTTATTTATTCTCCATCAAAACACTAAAGCTTCCACCATGTTTTTTTTCTTCTGCTAAATGGGTTTCTAAATCCCAGGCGTCTGTTCCTGAAATAGAAATATGAAGTGGTAATCCCACCTTAGGTTTTGTCACAAAAGAAGGATTAGTGTTATACCAGTCAACATATGGCATTAGCTCTTTTTTATCACCGCTATATCCCCAGACCATTCTAGTTTCTACAGTGTGGTTTGCTTCCTCAAACTCCACACCCTCTTGTCTTAAATAGTCTCTTGTTGCATTTATAATATGCCCAATCGCTACTTTTTGTTGTTCTGAATTAATTGGTGCGGAATTGAGAATTCTTAGGTCGATATCCTCTGCGGGGTGATGTCTGTCCGATTTAGGTCTTGTGGTACTTCCAATAGCTATGACTCCAATTCTTACACCAGGGAGCTTTTCTCTTAAACTCTGAGTAAATTTTACAAATTGAACAACTTGTTGTCTGTTTTGCTCTGTTAAACCCTCCAAATATACTTCTGGGGAACATTCTCTTGCTCCTCTTTCTGGAATTCTTCTTAAAAGTCTATCTGGTACGAATCTTTGTCTTAAAGCCTCAAGCATATATTTTTAATTTCAATATAAAAAATGCCCTTATGGGCAAGATACTAATTACGAATTATATAATTTTGCTAATAAAAATCAAGTGCTTTTCCCGACCTTAGGTCAAACTGTTTTTAAACCCGCGATTGGATTCGAACCAAGGAAATTAGACTTAAAAGTCGCCAGAAAGCACTAAAAAATTCATTTCTGCTGAAAATCTTAGCAAGAAATTGAATTCAAATAGCCTTGAAGGCTACAAGGTTCTAAAATTGACAACTCAGCTCGAGCGATGGGACGATTTCTCCCAGCAAATCATCAGTAGTATAGATTATCCAGAGGTTGTTATGCAACAGACGCAACAACTCCTCAAAATTTAGTTATTTATGATCAGTTAATTTTTCATCAACATCGCGTATTATACGATCCGTTTTGCAATCAACAATTTTTTCTTGATAGCGGTTATTTCTCCTGTCGATATTTCGTAATTTACTAACTCCTTCCGGAGATAAGTCAGTTCGATTACTTGGAAACCAGCCAGAAATAATATGCGATATGAATTTCTTAACAGAGCCCACAAATGATTTAAGTTCAATATTATCCCTGACTTTAATAGTATCTGAGAGTTCAATTTTTAGTGCTCTTGGAATAATTGTCTTGCTTTTCATAAGACAATTATATCAAACGTAAAGGGCGATGGTGACATTCTAGAACAAATATCGTATACTTGCATTCCAAGATGGACGAGTTCAAAAAGATAAAATTCAGGAATGGCGACAAGATTTACGTAGCACATGCTGTTGACTTGACTGGTAAAACAATTGCTGGAAATGGAAATTTTCTTAAGCCCATTGCTGTATTCAGAATATATGATGAAAATGACAAAGAATTTTTGGGAGGAATAGTCTTCCAAGAGTCAACACTTCTTGGTTTTATGTGGGCAGAGCCAAACAAAAAGCACTTTCCAAATAAAAAGTATCTTGAAGAAGCTCTGGTAAACCTACTTCATTATTTACCTTTCACTTCGGAAACACTAACTCCTAATGCAAGTTTCAATTTTCAGTTTGTAAGAGATTTGGAAGATGGGTTAATGGGCGAGAAACGAGCGGAAAATATAAAAACAATTGGTTCGTTTGAAGAAACTTATCAGCGCAAGATGTTCGGTGAAAATGCTAGTTCAGAAAAGATACAAATGGTTATTCTAGAACCATTGTATATGCATTGGCTTGATAATTCTCGCACGAATTTATTATTTGAACATATAAGCTCAATCCTTCCATTCAAACAAAATGTAATAACTTCTCACCTTGAACTCCTTGAAGATGAAAACTTTATTGAGATACAAAGGGATGCAAGCCAGAATTTTGTAAGCGTTAAGATAAAACCACGTGGGGTCAAAAAAGTTTTGGGAACTTTGCAAGATGATGTAAAATCAAACTCAGTGGCAAATTATCATTATGGTCATAATATTGATGTAAAAACTGGGAATCATAGCTCCGTTTCAATTCATGCGGATATGATAGGCGGTATATTCGGCGAATACAAAAAAGAACTTGAAGAAAAGAATCCACAAAATAAACAAGAGATTTCTGACGCATTGAGCGTACTAGAATCTGAGTTTAAAAAGGAAGAAAAAGATCAGGGAAAAATAAAAAAATCGTTGGGAATAATCTCAAAAGGAGCAGGTTGGTTATACGAGAAAATAACGAACAATCAATTTATTGGTTCTATTCTTGCTCAAATTGCTCTTCAACAAATGGGTCTTCCTCCTCAAAAATAAAAATCAACTAAAATGGAAGCAGACGTCCAACGGATACCTTGAGAGCTTTTGCGATACCATAAACCTTCATAAGAGTTGGATTGCGTTCTCCCCTTTCAATAGTTCCCATATAACTTCGTTCAATTGTTTTTTTCGGCGAAATATTCCTTCATCATTGTCATTAATGCAGTTCGTCCTTTATTTGTTTTGAGATATTTTTCTCTGCGTTTTGCGTCTTTGATATTTCGATATGCTTCGTAATGAATAAGATCAAGTGGTAAGTAGTTCTTCGTTGATTTATTTTCTCCCTTATTGTGGGAAATAATTCTTTGTTTAAGGTCTTCAGAATAACCAATGTAAATAAATTTTTTGAGGGAATTATGTAGGACATAAACGTAATAGAACTTCATACAAAAAGGGCAGGTACAATGCTGCGCCTGCCTTTGCGCGAGTACCAGTCGGTACCCGGCTGCGGTTCCATTCTCTCACTTGCAAAGCAAGGTATCGAATGGTACCTTGCTCCCCCGCGAGGATTCGAACCTCGAACCAATCGATTACATTTAATGGACTATCTCATCACCATGCCTTTCGGTTTAGGTGGCGGGCGCTTAAAGGTGTAATCACCTAGTCTCTGCACCTTCCCCGCCATTGTTGGCGGGGCTTGGCTCAGGGTTGTCCAACAATCTGCTCAGGACGTTCTCTGAATTCACCCACTTATCACTCTTGAGTTTCCTCAAAAGGCTGCTAACACAGTCGATTGCTCTACCATTGAGCTACAGGGGATTATCAATGTTCTCCAGCATTTTATCATTAAAAACTGCATAAATCCAGCCCATGATGCGGCGATGAACTACTGAATCACTAAAACGAATTGCAAAAACGCCATATTCATGAACATTTTTTCTAATTTTTTTACTATCTTTTTTTATTTTCGCTACATACGTTTTGTGAAATTGATCAAAAGGAATACCTGTTGTATCAGACCAAAATTTTTTAGCATTCGTTTCATCTAATCCTTCATGAAGCCAAATCGCACCACGCAGCTTTTTTAAGGGCAGTTTGGCAAAGTCTATAAACCAGTCCATCATAAATTTAATTAATTTTGGATCCGTATTAGAAAATCCCCCTTTCCCATCGCTCTTATCTCCTTCTGCAGCGTAAAGTGAAATTCCAGCGATAAATTTTTCTCGCTGTATTAGACTGCCGATGTCTTTTTTCGCATCTTTTCTTATTTGTAACGTTCTCTCAATTCTTGCCTTGCGTTTATTATCTGCTGCAACTATGGAACCTTTTCTCTGCCCCAATTGCTTATTTTCTATTAATCTCTTTTTTTGTTTCTCAGTTAATTCTATATCTTTACACCATTCACTTAATGTACCCTTAGATACAGTCATATATTGAAGGATTTCCTTATATGAAAACCCTTGTTTTCGAAGCTCTTGAGCTCTTAGTTTTTCTTTAAGTTTTCCAAAATAACCCATAATTTTATTATATAATACGGACTACAGATAGTCAAGTGAGTAATAATATAGACGGAGGTTCGTTAATTGCACAAAAATCTCTCGGTGGGTTTATTTTGCAGTATAGGAGGTAAAATTTTAATTGAGCTACAGGGGAAAGTCAAACTTCCCAGCCGCATTTGACTGCGGCGGAATGTGAAAGAATTATACCTTTTTAAAGTTAAATTGTAAATTAACCCAAATAATCCTTGAGCTTATTGCCTCTTGAGGGATGGCGGAGTTTCCGCAACGCTTTTGCTTCTATTTGTCTTATTCGTTCTCTTGTAACTGCAAACATCTTACCAACCTCTTCCAAGGTCTTTGGCTTTCCGTCCTTTAAGCCAAACCTTTCTTCCAAAACTCTTCTTTCCCTATCCGACAAAGTTGCTAAAACCTGTTCTACCTGCTCTTTTAAAAGCTCACGGGAGGCTGAGTCAAAAAGCGTAGGAGCCGTTGTGTCATGAATAAAATCTCCCAAACGGGAATCTTCCTCATCTCCCACAGGCGACTCCAAACTTGCAGGCTCCTGAGAAATTTTAATAATCTCCATTGCCTTCTCGGGATCAATCCCTAAAACTTTTGCGACTTCCTCCGGTGCTGGCTCTCGCCCAAGTTCCTGCATTAATTTTCTTGATGCCCGTAGGAATCTATTTATATTTTCTACCATGTGCACAGGAATTCTAATTGTCCTTGCCTGATCCGCAATAGCTCTTGTTATTGACTGGCGAATCCACCAAGTCGCATATGTTGAGAATTTGTAGCCTCTTCTCCAGTCGTATTTTTCAACTGCTCTTATCAACCCCTGATTTCCCTCCTGAATTAAATCCAGAAGTGTTAATCCCCTTCCTACATACTTTTTTGCAATTGATACAACCAAACGAAGGTTTGAATTAATTAAAATCTTTTTTGCTTCTTTATCTCCCTTTTCCACTCTCTTGGCCAGAGAAATTTCCTGATCAAATTTAAGAAGAGGGATTCTTCCAATTTCTTTAAGATACATTCTAACGGGATCTGAGATTGTACCTTCGGTTAAAACAGTTAAAGCCGCAAGTTCTTTTTCCAACTCCTCTATTGGTTTCTCTGAGTCCTGATCTGCGGCAACGGATTCAAATACATCTATATCAAGCTTTAAAAGCTTATCGTAGAGAGTATCTAAATCCGCAATGTGCTCCTCAGGCCGGGGAAAAATTGCCAATATTTCATCCTGGGTTATGTAACCTCTTTTTTTTGCAGAGTCAACAATATCTTTTAAAAAGTCCGTGGATTTTTGCTTCATGCTTCGATTTTAACTCAGCATGACCCTGAGCTTGTCGAATGGGTCATAGCTAAGTCTATTTTATCACACCGGCTCCGTTTTTTGAAGCTTGACTCAAACCTTGGAGAATATTTAACAAACCTGAGAGTTGCCTCTGAAGACCTAGTGCTTCTTCTTTCTCCTTCTCCTTTTTGTTTATAGCCTGTGCAATAACTTTTATTTTGTTTTTAAGATCTAAAACTTTAAGTTCTTTTACGACTTTTTCTATTTCCTGCGTATATTTACCCTGCTCTTCAAATTTTGGCAAAGGTAAAATATAGCGAGTATCAAATAAGGCTATCGTTTCTTTTGGAAGGGCTTTTGCAAATAATTTAATACTGAAATTTGGGTTATTTATAAAATAAGATTTTAAATTCTCAAAAATCTTTTTATAAGATGGCAATTCAAATTCATAGTCCTCAAGAATTTCGTTTGACAATTTAAAATGGTCATCAACACTTTCACTTTGCAGAATTAAAGAGAGTAGATATTCTTCCAAAATTTCCTTTCTTCCCCTTTTATCTTTTTTTGCTCCGGCAAAACTAAGATTATCCGGCTCTTTTTTACCAACCTTATTCATTTCTTTCTGAAGAGTTTCCAAAGATGCATCCAGTTCTTTTGCTAAGGTTTTGAGATAATGCTCTTTTATTATTTCGTTATCTATTTTGGAAATAAATGGAAGAAGATTTTGGGTTATTTTCTTTTTGCCCTCTCCCGTCTCTTTATTATATTTTTTCAGAAAACTCGATATTAGAAAATCATAAACTCCAATGTCATGACTTACTGCTTTTTTAAAAAAAACTGGATCTTTTTTGATTGCCTCATCGGGATCTTTATACTCCCCAAGATCAACGACAGTTGTGGTTAAACCCTTTTTTTCCAAAGCCTCAAGGCTTCTTTTGATTGCCTCAAATCCTGCTTCATCACGATCCAGGCAAAGAGTTACTTTTTGGGAAAATCTTGAGATAAGAATAACCTGATTTTCGGTTAAGGCAGTTCCTTTAATAGCAATAACATTTTTTATTCCCGCAGAGTAACAGGAAATTACATCGAATTCTCCTTCCACGATTATTGCTCTCTCTTTCTGTTTTATCTCTTCTTTTGCCAAATTTAAACCAAAAAACATACTTCCCTTATGGTATACAAGAGTATCTCTCGTATTAACATACTTTGACTGCGCAGCGTCATCCTGAAGAACTCTGCCGGAAAAAGCAACAATATTATCTCTATGGTCAAATAATGGAAACATGAGCCTTCCCCTGAAGAAATCAACTATTCTTCCGGGTCTTGTAAAAGAAAGTCCTGCCTCTATTAAATCCTGCGTTTTATATTTTTTCTTTTCTATTAAATATTTTGAAAGAATATCTCCCTGGATTGGAGAAAAACCTATCAGAAAAGTCTCTATAAGACGAGGGTCTATCTTTCTCACTTTTGTTAGATATTCAAGAGCTTTTTTTCCTGCGTTGTGTTTTGTAAGAATGTAGTGATAAAAATCCGAGGAGATTTTGTTTACGGAATAAATCTTCTCTTTTTTTGAAGTATCTTTTTTTACAAAATCTGTTTCCGAAAGTTCTATTCCGGCTTTTTTTGCTAAAATCCTAAGCGCTTCAAGAAACTCAAGATTTTCATAATCCATTAAAAATGTGTAGCAATCTCCTCCCTTTCCGCATCCAAAACAATGCCAAATCTGTCTCTCGGGAGATACTACGAAAGAAGGAGTTTTTTCATTATGAAAAGGGCATGCTGCCTTAAAATTCCTGCCGGCTTTTTTAAGAGGAACGTATTCACTAATAAGGGAAGCTATATCTATTTTTTCCCGAACTTGCGCAACGTCATCCATAGCCCGTTTATTCTACCACTTCCTTATTGCTTTTCATATCAGCCTGCTTTAAAATACTTACGCAATCGCAATGGCAGTAACTTTAGTAATCGGCTCCCAATGGGGAGATGAAGGCAAAGGCAAAATAATTGATTATCTTTCCCTTAAATCAGACTATGTTGTCAGATTTCATGGAGGAAACAATGCAGGGCATACAGTTATTAATAAATTAGGTAAATTTCCCATGCATCTTGTCCCTTCAGGAATTTTTAATGAAAAAAGTAAGGCGGTAATCTCAAATGGCGTAATACTTGATTTAGAGGTTTTAATCTCGGAAATAGAGTCTCTTGAAAAATCCGGAATAAAGACAAAAGGAAGGCTTTTTATTTCTCCGCGCTGTCATCTAATAATGCCATATCATAAAATTCTTGATAGGCTTTATGAAAAAGCAAAAGGAAAGAAAAAAACCGGCACAACGGGAAGAGGTATTGGTCCAACTTATGCTGACAAAGTAAGCTACAACGGCATAAGAATTGCCGATCTCTTAAATAAAACGGAGTTTTTGGAAAAACTTGAAACTCAGCTTGCTCTTAAAAATAAGATCTTAACTGCATTGGGAGAAAAAAAACTTTCAAAAAATGGGATCGTTAATCATTTTCTAAAGATCAGAGAAAAAATAAAGCCCTATGTTGCCGAAGCCTATCCCCTGCTTCAAAATGCAATAAAGAATAAAAAAGAAATTCTTTTGGAGGGCGCTCATGGAGTTTTTCTGGATAATGATTGGGGCACATACCCATTCGTGAGCGCATCAACTGTTTTATCAGGCGGAGTAACACAGGGTGCCGGAATACCCCCAAAAAGCATTAATAACGTCATTGGAGTAGTTAAGGCTTACACAACACGGGTTGGATCAGGTCCTTTCCCGACCGAACTCTTTAATAGCGAAGGGGAAAAATTAAGAGAAAAAGGTAACGAGTTTGGGACAACAACCGGAAGAGCAAGGAGATGCGGCTGGCTTGATATTGAGCTTATCCGTTTTGCCAGTCAGATCAACGGCTACACAGGACTTGCTATTACCAAGATCGATGTCTTGGACGGTTTTCCCGAAATTAAAATATGCACTTCATATACAAATAATGGGAAAAAAGTTAATTATTTCGACGGAGATGCTGTGTTTTTAAGCAAAGTTAAACCGGTTTACAAAACTTTTAAAGGATGGAAAAAATCGACAAAGGGCGTTAAGAAATATACCAATTTGCCCATTGAAGCAAAAAATTATTTAAAAGAAATTGAAAAATTGGCGGGAGTAAAAATCAAATATGTTTCAACCGGAGGAGAAAGAACCGAGATTATAAAAATGT
>JBBTYY010000048.1:0-1560 GCA_038061615.1 Patescibacteria group bacterium
AATAACCTATAGTTTGTTGACATTCATCTCTTCCTATGGTATAGTATCGGGTACGGATATAAAAGAATATATCTGCTTAATTTTGACAAAGTTTGAATAGTTTAAGATAAAGGTACCCAACTTCATTTTTTGTATCCTTTCTCCATATTCATACATCTGGTTCTTATTTAGGCAGGTATATTCTTTTATCAGCCTAATTTATGTATAAAAAACAATTTAGATCCAATTGGCAAAGAGGAGCGAATAAGCCCAAAAAGATTAACCGCTCTTTTTATATTAAAAAGGCAGAAGAAAGAGTGGAAAAAACTTTTATTCCAAAGCACAATTTTTCGGATTTTCTTATAAGTGACGAGTTAAAGCAGAATATTCTTGAAAAAGGATATACTATGCCAACCCCCATACAGGATGAGGCAATAGAGCCTATACTTTTGGGAAAAGATATTATAGGATTGGCAAATACCGGTACGGGTAAGACTGCCGCATTCTTAATTCCTCTAATAAATAAAGTTTTGTATAACCGCTCACAGAAAGTACTTGTAGTTGTTCCTACAAGAGAATTGGCGGTACAAATTCAGGAAGAATTTATTGCTTTTACTAAAAACATGAATGTTTATTCTGTGTTATGTATAGGCGGGGTAAGTATATATAAACAGATTCATAATTTAAGACGAGATCATGATATTGTTATTGCAACGCCTGGGCGAATAAAAGACCTTGAAAAACAAGGACAGCTAAAGTTATTTAAGTACAATAATATAGTGCTTGATGAGGTAGACCGAATGATGGACATGGGTTTTATTAATGACATAAAATTTATTATTTCCCGCTTGCCGCAAAACCGCCAGTCGTTATTTTTCTCAGCAACACTTCCGCAGAGCATAAGCGGTCTTGCGCATACATTTTTAAAAAATCCTGTTACGATCTCGGTAAAATTACAGGAAATACCTCTTACGGTTGAGCAGGATGTTATAAGAGTAAATGGCAGAGTGAAGGCTGATGTTCTTTCTGAACTCCTTTTAAGACAAGGCTTTGATAAAGTGCTCGTTTTTGGCCGGACAAAGTGGGGCATGAACAAACTTTTTGTTATTCTAGAACGGCGCGGTTTTAAAGTTGCCGCAATTCACGGAAATAAAAACCAGGCGCAGAGACAGCGCGCGCTTAACCAGTTTAAAGATGGACTGGTTAATGTTCTTATTGCAACGGATGTTGCCTCCCGCGGACTGGATATTGACGATGTAACTCATGTAATCAACTATGATGAGCCGGCGTCCTACGATGATTATATTCATCGAATAGGAAGAACCGGAAGAGCAAATAAGACAGGTATTGCATTAACTTTTGTCGACTAATATCAAACTATTTTAATATGAAAAATATAAGAAATGTAGCAATAATTGCACACGTTGACCATGGAAAAACAACTTTGGTCGATGCGCTTTTAAAGCAATCAAAAACAAAACTTGCGAAAAATTCTTCCGACTCACTTATTATGGATAGCAATGAGCTTGAACAGGAAAGAGGAATTACTATTTTTTCAAAAAACGCCTCTATTGTGTGGCA
>JBBTYY010000048.1:1660-9341 GCA_038061615.1 Patescibacteria group bacterium
ACAAAAATAAATATTATTGATACACCGGGACATGCAGATTTTGGAGGAGAGGTCGAGCGCGTTTTAACAATGGCCGATGGATGCCTCTTGTTAATAGATGCAAAGGAGGGTCCTATGCCGCAGACCCGGTTTGTTTTAAAAAAAGCGCTTGAGAGAAAACACAAGATTATTGTTGTTATAAATAAGATTGACCGTTCTGATGCGAGAATCGAGCACGTTTTAGATAAAACCCTCGATTTATTTATAGAACTTGGAGCAGATGAAAATATTGCTGATTTTCCAATAGTTTATGCTTCTGCAAAAAATGGAAAGGCGGGAACATCTCCAGATCTAGGCGGGATGAAGGATATATCTCCCGTCTTTGAGGCAATTTTAAAATATGTACCAAAACCTTCGGGTACTATTGATCAGCCTTTGCAAATGCTTGTTTCAGCAATTACAAGTGATCTTCATAAAGGAAGAATTGCAATTGGCAGAATATTCAACGGGAAAATTAACGTAGGGCAGGATGTGATGCATATAAATAGAAACGCAGATATTAAAAAATACCGTCTTACATCACTTATGACTTTTGAAGGACTCGATCGAGTTGACGCACAGGATGCGATAGTTGGAGATATTGCAGCAATTTCGGGAATTCCGGATATAAACATAGGAGAGACGATTGCAGATGTGGATAATCCAAAAGCACTTCCTCTTCTTAATATTGAAGAGCCCACAATAAAAATGACGTTTATGGTGAATAACTCTCCATTTGCGGGAAAAGAAGGAGAGTTTAAGACTTCAAGGCAAATTCATGAAAGACTTATGAAAGAACTTGAGACAGATACGGCTTTGAAGATCATAGAGCTTTCGACCGGAGGATGGGAAGTTTCAGGCCGCGGAGAACTTCACTTGGCGATTCTTATTGAAAGATTAAGACGTGAGGGATATGAATTTCAAGTTGCCCGCCCGCAAGTAATCGAGAAAAAAACAAGTGAAGGAATTCTTACTCCATATGAAGAGTTGTTCATTGAAGTGCCGCAGGATTATTCGGGAATTGTCATGCAAAAACTTGGTAATAGACGCGCAGAACTTAAGGATATGAAGCTCGAAAACGGAATTGCCTATATGGAGTTTATTATTACAACACGCGGGCTTTTTGGTTATAGAAGTGAGTTCGTTACGGATACAAGAGGGCTTGGAATTCTAAATTCTTCATTTAATCATTATGGAAAAAACAATGGCTATGAACATGAAAGGGAGCAGGGTTCTCTGGTGGCAAATGAGAACGGTAAGACAACTCTGTATGGGCTTACCAACGTACAAGATAGAGGAGCTTTATTTATCGGACCGGCCATTTCTGTTTACAAAGGCCAGGTTGTCGGACAAAATGCCAGGAATGAAGACATGAGAGTAAATCCCTGCAAAATAAAACAGCAAACGAATATGAGATCAAAGGGTGAGGGAGTTTCTGTGCATTTCAACGCCCCTCATGTGATGGATTTGGAGGATGCTCTTGAATATATCTCGGATGATGAGCTGGTAGAAATTACTCCCAAAAATATAAGAATAAGAAAGAAAATATTAGATGAGACAGAAGAAAGAAGAAGAAGATCACAGGGAGTCAGATAGATTCTGATATAATTGCCCCATGAAAGTTTTCTTAACTTCTTTTGCCGCAAACGTTATGGACAAAGTGGTTCCGCTTCTTCTGCCAAAAACCCCAAAAGATTTGCCCGTTTTATTTATTCCTACAGGTGCAAATCCATACAAAAGCCGAGAATGGATGGAAGAAGACCGAGATAAATTGAAAGAATTAGGTTTTAAGGTCTCAAGCTTTGATTTAAAAGATAAAACAGAAAAGGAAGTAAGAACATTATTAGATAATACCGACATAGTTTTTGTATCAGGAGGAAATACATTCTATCTTCTTGAAAAAGTAAGACAAAGCGGATTTGATAAAGCAGTAAAAGATTTCATAAACAAAGGAAAAATTTATATTGGTTCATCTGCTGGTTCTGTAATTCTTGGTCCAAATATTGAACCCATGAAATATTTGGATGATCCTTCAAAAGCTCCTTTTTTGTCAGATTATTCCGGTATGGGACTAGTTGATTTTGTTGTTCTTCCTCATTTTGATAATAAAAAATATGATGAAGCATACAGAAAATTAATCGGCGAATATAGGGAAAGTTACAAGCTGAAACCATTAAGAGATGATCAAGCGATAATAATTGATAAAAATGGATTTTTAAAAACCATAGAATAATCTTCTGATATAATTGCCCCATGAACGATAATCATTCAAAGTATCACTCTATCAACGCATTTTGCGGATCTGCAGGTTCTGACGGTATTGACATTGGTATCACATTGTAATACACTATGACTAGAATTGTCGTTAAGTATTTGGTTTTTGATGAGTATAATCTTGAACACATCAAGAAACATAACGTTACAAGAGAAGAAGTTAAGGAGATTGGAAAGAACTTTCTCTATCACAGAAAAACTCATACAGGAAGATATTTAGCGGTTGGAAGAGCAGACAAAAGGATAATAACCCTAGTAATCAGAAGAATATCTTCTGGGAAATATTATATAGTTACCGCTCGAGACGCAAGTAAGAAAGAAAGGCAAGATGTATATGAAAAAGAAAAATAGAATCCCTAAATTTAAAACTTATAAAGAGGAAGTAAAATTTTGGGATACGCATAATATTACTGATTTTACTGATGAAACAGAGGACGTAGATATTATCTTTGAGCTTGATAAACCAAGAAATGAAACATTGATAGTTCGTCTTCAAAAAGACTTTAAAGATAAACTTGAAAAGACAGCTCGATCTAAAGGCTTAAATGTTTCAACATTGGCTAGAATGTGGCTTACGGAAAAGCTCCAATCAAGTAGATCTTAAATATCCTTATTTCTTAGATACTCTTTTCTTTTTAATAATAGGAGCTTCTACTTCTGGCATTTGAATAGGTTCACTTATTTCCACTTCCTTAACCTTCTCTTTTATAGTTAGTAAATTTAATATTTTATCAAGCTTTGTGTTTAATGCTTCAAACTGCTCTCTGTATTTAGGTTGCTCTATGGGTTTATTTATTTGATTACTGCCTCTGTCTTCAAAATTAGAACGTCTTGGATAATTATTATCAGATCTTACTGAATCTGAAGATCTGTTTTTTTGGAAACAATCTCTGCAAAAAACCGGCTTACTTCCATTTGGTTTAAAAGGCACTTCGCATTCTTTCCCACAATCACTGCAAATGGTCTTATGCATAATTTGTGGTCTATCAAAATCTCTACTGCCAAAATCTTTTCTTTTAAAATCTCTTCCTCCGCCGGATCTGCGGTCTCTGTTAAAATTTCCCATAAGCCATTATAGCATAAATTCACACTTTCTCAGATATAATTGTCCCGATTTGATATTTTCCCCGAAGTTTACTTGTGTTTAGAAAATTCTTTTCTGTTAAGACCCGCTTGTTTTAATATTGAATTAAGAGTTTTTGGTTTTAAGTCTTTGTTGTGCATAGGAAGAGTGATTCTTTTTGTTCTATCGGTTTTATGATGCAGAATCATATGGCTTCCGCTCTGACGGCTTATATAAAATTCTCTCTTCTCAAGAAATTTAAGAAGTTTCTTAGGAGTTGCTGTGGGCATAATTTAAGCTGAAGCAAGTGGTTTACGGTTTATCTCTATCTGAGCAACGAACACAGAGCCTTTATCCTCAGGAATTTCTTCTCCGTCTGCTTCCATATCCTCTAAATATAGTTTGATTGCATCTGAAATATTTTTTTTCGCCTCTTCAAATGTATCGCCTTCACTGATACATCCCGGCAAAGAAGGAACTAGCGTGGTATAACCTCCTTCAGGCTGCTCTTCAAAAACTACATCATATTTTAAAACTCTTTGTTTCATAAATTTATTATATCACGAATTTATTATAGTTTGGCTAATTCTTCTAATGCTTTTCTATTTCTTTTTATATAATCATTTGTATATTTTATAAATTCAGGAGTAATACCTTTAAAAGATTTTGGAGAAATAACAATCATATTTGTTTCTTCATCAAATTCCACGAAAACCTTATCTCCAATTTTCATGCTCGATTTTTCTAAGAAATATTTAGGAATTGTAACTGCTGCTGAATTTCCGACTTTTATTACTTTCTGAAGCATATTAGTTATTCTGTGTTATAACGTCATTATAACGCAGCATGGTTTTATAGTCAAGAGTCAAAACATTTCTGATATAATTGCGTTATGAAATTCAAGAAAATCTTAATGATAGAATACTCAAAAGGTGATTTAGGGACAAAGCAAGAAAAACGTCTTAGCAAATTAGGACAAGAAATAATAATGCTCTCAAAGGACAATAAGGATATCTCAAGACATTTGTCAACATCAGATTCTTTACTTGTAAAGCTGGGTGCCAGTGTGGATAAAAGCATGATCGACAAAGCTCCAAATCTTAAATACATCGGTATACTAGGAACAGGATATGGAAGGATTGACACCGAATATGCAGCAAAAAGAAAAATTACCGTCTGCAATATTGCCGGATATAGCACGGAGGGAGTTGCTGAACTTGCGTTTGGACTTTTGATTGAAAATATACGAGAACTTGAAAGAGCAAAGGTGCAAGCAAGAAAAGGAGATTATTCAGAAGCAAGCTTCCAAGGATTTGAGCTAAAAAATAAAAAATTCGGGATTATTGGATTAGGCAGAATTGGTGGAAGAATTGCTGAAATCGCAAAAAATGGATTTGGAGCAGATGTTAGCTATTGGTCTAAAAACAGAAAAAAAGAATATGAGAAAAAGGGTATCGGTTATAAAACAATAGAGGCGCTTGTTGGGGAAAGTGATTTCCTGTCATTAAATCTTGCATTTACTTCTCAGACAAAACATTTCTTAAATAAGCAGAAAATAAGTCAGATTAAATCAGGAGCGGTAATTATAAATCTTGCGCCAATGGAGCTTGTAGATATTTCGGCGCTGATAGATAGACTTAAGAAGAGAGATATAACTTTCATCCTGGATCATTCGGATGAACTTTTGGAAGAAGACGCAAGAAATCTTTCGCAGTATAAAAATTGCGTCATGTATCCGCCGATTGGTTACATAACTCGTGAAGCAACCCAAGCAAAACTTTCAATGTTTGTTGACAATCTCGAGAATTTTCTAAAAGGAAAACCAACTAATAAAGTTAATTAATCAAAAAATACCAATAATACTTCTGATATAATTGCCAAGAGTTCAGAAAAGAAAAACTGCAAAAATTAGCCTCAAAATCATGTTGATAACTTCTGTTTGGTATTGCAATGGTAAACAAATTGATTATTCCTTATAAAGGGTTTATAATAAACTTATGTCAGTTAGTAAAGACGAAATAAGAGCTTACTTAGAAAATAGAATGACTGTTGGAGAAGAGGTTTTAAAGGCGATGACTCTTTATCCCCAAGGTGGAAAATTACCCACTCGCAGCGTATTCCTCGTTATAGATAAATATATTAGGGACTTTCAGTCGGGTCGGTCAACAGAACCTAGATGGGTAGCAATTCCAGGCCTAAGAGGAGTTGGAAAAACAACCCTTATAGCTCAACTTTATAATAAGATAAACTGCAAAAAATTTCATAAAATTTATATTTCCCTTGACGAAGCATCTCGCACTTTAGGCGTTTCAATAAATGAAATTTTAAATGTTTATGAAAAAATGCTTGAAACCTCGTTTGAAAAACTCGATGATCCTGTTTTTATTTTTTTGGATGAAGTGCAATACGATCCTAGCTGGGGCGTAACCTTAAAAATTATTCGCGATAAGGCACCGAAGATATTTTTCGTCTGTACAGGCTCCTCAGCATTATCGCTTCAGACAAATCCTGATGTTGCTAGAAGATTGTCTTATGCAAAGCTTTATCCGCTCAATTTTACTGAGTATCAGATGATCAAAGAAAGAATATATCCAATAAGAGAATTGGGTAATAAAATAAGAAAAGCAATTTTTTATAGTCAGACAGCGGAAGAAGCCTATAAAGGACTAAAGGAAATTGAATCGGAAGCAAATAAATATTGGGCAAGAGTTAAAGATGCGGACATTGACACCTATATGAAATTTGGTTCGTTACCTTTCACGATCGCAATAAAACAGGAACCTCTTATCTATTCACAAATTAACCAAACACTCAATAGCGTGCTTAATAAAGATGTACCGCAACTAAATACTTTTACTAAAGAAACAATTGATCGATTAAGTCAAGTTTTATATTCTGTTGCTAGTTATGAAGGCACAAGCTTTTTGACTGTTTCCCAAACGGTTGGGTTAGACATTAAAACAGTAATAAGCATTTTTGAAGCATTAGAAAAAACAGAATTACTATTAAGGATCTACCCTTACGGTCCGCCTGAAAGTCAAGTAAGGAAACCATCGAAATATCTATTTACTGCACCTGCTTTTAGAGCAATGTACTATAATCTTGTGGGGAGCACTACTTCGTTTACTGAATACAAAGGAAAAATTTTTGAAGATGTTGTGGGACTATATTTACACAGAATTTTTTCGATGATTACCGGAAGCAATATCACATATGATAGCGCAAAAGGAGGGGCTGACTTCATAGTAGGTACAACAGTCGCAGACGTAGGAAATATAGTAATCGAGGCAAGTTTAGGCCAGAAGAACTATAAACAGTTATTCACGACAATGAAAAAAACAAAGGCAAAATATGGGGTGGTAATATCTGATGATCCCATCCGACTAAGTCAAAGTAAAACAGCAATTTCCGTTCCCCTGAAAATATTTCTACTTATCTAGATAGTATATTCCTTGACAAGCATGTTCTTCTTTTTTGGAGAAGTTAAAAAATAAATAATTTCTTAATCCCTCTGATATAATCTCCTGAAATTTTTTTCGGATACACCGAAAGCAGGGGTAATTCTTTTCCAAAGCTTATTCTTTCCCTTTTTGTTTTTTTTGCCCATTTTTCATTAAACTCTCTCCATTTTTCATATCTCTCTTTTGACAAGTGCATTGTTCCAGTGCATTGCAAGTTTCCACATCTACATATGTGCTGGCAAAGTTCGCAAAATTCGTCTTTAGGTGATAGCAAATATGGAATTGTTAGCTCTTCCCCTTTTAAAATTTTTCTAAGTGCAAAAGCTAAAGTATGACCTTTATATGTATAAAGAAAGGCGTTTGGAACGCAAGAGTGATTGAGAATATGAACTCCGGGTTTTTCTAAGTCTGGGGAGATAACCGTGTGATCATGATAATACATAAGATAAAAATTTTCTTCGTCTATTAAAGCATCCTGGGGACGGATAATTTTACCAATATAATCTCCAATTACAGCGCCTTTCGAAATATCCTTTTTCGCAAACACACCGCGTCCCTTGCTTTTTGTATTTCTTATTTCCCAATATTCATGTGAAAGTAAAAACATAAGGATCACTCTACCACTTTTATTGTTTGAGTCATAATTTAATTTACAACATCAGATTTTCTTCGGAGTTTAATTTTTCTGATATAATTGCCTCATTGGTTTGAAAAATGAAAGTTATTAAGCAGACGTATAATATAAAAGCTCCTTTGGAAAAGGTTTGGAAAGCATTAACCGATCCGAAAGTGATTGAAGAATGGGGAGCAGGACCTGCTGTGATGGACAGTAAGGAAGGTGCAGAATTTTCTCTATGGGGAGGAG
>JBBTYY010000048.1:9441-19897 GCA_038061615.1 Patescibacteria group bacterium
TGGAAGAAATATTACATGGGTTCTCTAAAAGACCTCCTGGAAAAATAGTCCTAAAATCCTCCCACGTCTCCAACTGCTTGACATAAAATTTTGATTTATCTATCATAAAACAAGTTCATTTTCTAAGCAGAAGTATTAGCGTATTATCTACTAATCTTAACTGAAAGGAGGAAATAAGAAATGACAAACAAATTATTTGTGGGAGGTCTTTCCTACGGTGTTACAGACTCACAGCTTGAAGAACATTTTTCTCAAACTGGTAAAGTATTGTCGGCAAAGGTAATTGTTGATCGATATACCGGTCAGGGAAAAGGTTTCGGTTTTGTTGAAATGGCAACGGAAGAAGAGGCAAAAACAGCAATGGATAAATTAAATGGCACACAGCTGGGGGATAGAACAATTGTTGTAAAAGAAGCAAAACCTCAAGAAGATAGAAGTCGAAATTTCGGGTAGAGAAACGATAACAGACAAAATCGTTGGTAGGCGGAATAGCTATTAAATTAAGTTTTGTAGATTATTCTGGGGGCCGGTACTATTCCCGAGTCGCTTCTTGCCTGAGCTTGAATTACGCGCTGGGAGACTATAATATCTTGTTTAGTTTGCTCACTTAAAGGAAGTTTTGTTATTTGTTTAAAGGTAAACCAGAATAATGTGTCTTTGTCGGGCATTAATAAATTATTCATTGTCTTAACTTGCGCATAAAATACATAATGGATTGTATTAAGCGTATCGTTAAAATAATCATAAACAGGGTAAATGCACTTTTCATTGAGTCGTAAGTTCAATAGCTGATAAATTTTGCGCTGAAATGATTTTTGCGGATCTTCTTCTCCGATTCCCGCACCCCCGGGCATAGTCCAAATAGATCGAGAGTCATTATTTTGGTTAGGTTGATGCAAGAGAATTTGCTGTGTTCTTAAATGGTAGAGGAAGCCGCTTACATAAAAAGGTTTATGCACTTTCTTATTATATCACAATCAAAAGATAATTGTATTAATTTATTCCAAAATCCTCCAAAAAATAAGTTGTTTTTACCCATTTTCAAACTAAACCGGATGGCAATTCTCGCAACAACAGAAAGTATATCTTAGGATATTGAATCATAGAAACTGTCCAATATTTAAGTCTTTTTAGTTTGCGGGAGGGAGATTTTTGCTATACTTAAAAAGTGGTTGTTTTTTGGAAACATTGGAAATATAAGAATCTCACATTTCTTGGATTATCAATAGTCATAGCTATTTCTCTTTTTGGCTACGAACCCCTACACAAATTCCTCCTTGGGCTTGGAAATCTAGGATATATCGGAGCTTTTGTTGCAGGCATTTTATTTGTTTCAACCTTTACTGCTGCAACGGGTGCCGTAATTCTTTTTGTTTTAACAGAAAGGTTATCGCCTCTTGAAATAGGAATTATCGCAGGTTTTGGTGCAATGGTAGGAGATTTTACCATTTTTAAATTTATAAAAGACAGCTTAGCGCAGGAACTTGAGTCTATTTATGACCATATTGACGGAAACCACCATTTTACAAAAGTACTTCATTCGAAGTATTTTAGCTGGACACTGCCGGTTATTGGGGCAATTATTATCGCCTCACCATTTCCGGATGAAATAGGAGTAAGTCTTATAGGGATTTCCAAGATGAAGACATATCAATTCCTGATAATTTCTTTTATCTTAAATTCAATTGGGATTTTTTTAGTTATATCCGCCTCTTTAGTTATTAAGCCCTAGCTTCAATTTCAACAAGGGTTTCAGAGTTATGCTAATATTGATTTTTTTTCCTTCAGACTATAATTCTTCTCAATGAAAGAAAGACTCCGATTTGGATCGAAAATTAGATGTGGTTTTTCAACCTTTTTTGTATCTTGAAACAGCCAGAAGTGCAATAGAAAATGGAATAATGTAAAAAAAACTTCCCCATCCAATCCAATTCATATATTGCCTGAGCGTTTCGTTTGTTTTATCAATAAAATTAAAATCTACGATATACCATAGCTGTACATTTTTGATATGCATTACGTATTCATGAATTATTTTCGGGATAGCAATGCACGCAATAACAATTCCCCAGATAGCTCTTGATTTTGAAATAATATGTCTTTCGCTTACATGTGTAAAAATCAGATACCATATAAAAAAATTTTCAAATATATTAGGAAAGAAAAATAAAAGAGGTTTTATCTGAAAAAGAAAATAGAGAAGTACACCGCTTGTTCTGAAAACGTAGAAAAATACCGCAATTTTTTGGGCTATCCTATCCTTCCAATGTCTGACTGTTAATATTGCCACAGTCAGGTACGTTATATCCATTGTCTTATCCCATACCTGGTATAAGTCATAATTGAAGTTTTTTGCAGTATGTAAATAATCCCAATCAAAACCGTCCAAAAGTGCAGACAATAAAACACCAAAAAGAGGCCATTTAAAAATCAATAATGCAGCACCGATTCGAATTAGAGAGAATACTGCAAAAGACTCCATATAAGAATATATCAACTATATTGTACCACTAAGCAAAAAACTTTAAAACATTTGGTTCAAACAAAAACCAATTAATTCCTTCTTGATTATTTTCTTAGAATATGCCTAACATAGAGTATATAGGAAAGGAGGTGAATTATTTTATGAATGCTAAAATTAAATCATGTTTTACTCCTCATGTCATAATGCATAGCCTTTTTGGCTTGGGACTTGGGTTGCTGCTTTCGGCATTAATACCATCCCTGAGTAACATTTGGCTTGGAGTTATTATAGTAGTCGTTGCGCTGGGATTAGATTTAATGCGCAAGGGATAAAGATAGTAGGCGGCGGATTTTCCAGAGCTTATCTTGTGATATGAGGCAGTTATTATCTATTTTTACAAGAATACTTCCAACACAAATAGCCTATGCGCATTGTGATGTGCCTTGCGGAATTTATGATCCAAAGCCGGCACAGATTGCAGCAGCGACGGTGCTAAAGATGGTTCAAAAAATAAATGATTTGCCAAAAGAAAACCTAACTGTTGGGGACAGAAACTCTTTTGTTAGAATGGTATTAATAAAAGAAGAACATGCAAGAAAATGCAAGGAAGAACTTCTTATACTTTGGACTGATTACTTCAAACCCGAACACATTTCGTTATTTCCAAATCTTCATGAAATTTTTTGGAAAGCTGCAAAACTTTGTTCCAAAAATAAGCAAGAAGTTAGTTTAGAGGGAGCGCAGGAATTAGTAAAGGCAGTCGATGAAATTGCCTCAATGTTTGCGAAAGCCGCGTCAAACGCGATTAAAACCGAAGCAGCGCTCAACAAAAAATCCTCATAAAGTGATCTTCAAACTTTCTTCATTCTTACCCATTTTAAAGTTCAAAGTAAAAGAAAAAAGCATGATTCCATTTTTAAATCCCAGAGATGAAGTTATAGTTTGGAAACACTCAAAACCTAAAATAGGAGATGCTACAGTTTTTAAAAAAAACAACAAATTTTATATTAAAAGAGTCAAAAAAATTGAAAATGGCAAATATTTTGTTCTAGGAGATAATGAAAAAGAAAGTATTGACAGCAGGAAATTTGGGTGGATAGATAAAAAAGATATAATTGGGAAAGTGATTTACAAGATTTAAGATTTATGAATTAAGATTTAAGAATGCTTGAACTGATCTTATTATTAATAATTATATTTTTACTGTTCATTCTATCAATGGTTTGGCCGCCGGGCAGTCCATGGGCGCCGTGGTGGAGGACAAACAAAAAAACAGCAAGAGCAATTTGCGAGCTTGCAGGAATTTCAAAAGAAGATATTGTTTACGATTTAGGATGCGGAGACGGAACATTTCTTGTAACTTCTGCAAAAGAATTTGGAGCAAAAGCAGTAGGAATAGAAATAGATCCTCTGCGTTTTTTAATTTCAAAAATCCGGATTGCTCTCAACAATTTATCTTCCAAGGTTACAGTAAAACGGAAAAGTTTTTTTGATGAAGACATATCAAAAGCAACAGTTGTAGTTGTTTATCTTATCCCAAAAACTCTTGAAAAACTTTTGCCAAAATTTAAAAAAGAACTAAAAAAAGGAACAAAAATTGTAAGCTATAAGTATCCGCTCGGAATTAAGGATCACGAATTAAGAATCAAGGACAATCTGTTTCTTTACAAAATATAATTTTAGTAGTAAAATTGCGCTCTATGACTGTTGAATATGGATATGGAGCAAAGCGTGGAGACTATAGAGTTAGGGAAGGTGGAATAGTTAATGAAACAGGCAGAGTAATGGATGAAGCAACCTTCATGGATAAATATGGAGAGGATTTAGGGAGACGTGCTATAATTTATTTTACTGCTAAAGAAGGCGATTACAGCCGCTACGATTTTGGCTTAATTAGTTGCGGATTTGCAATCGTTTTGGCAGAAAGATTAAGCAAACCGGATTTAAGCGAAGTACACCAAAAAAGCATGTTCCTCATGGAGCTTTTAGGAGACGCAAACATTCTTCGCTTTTATAATAAGAAACAAGAAGGCACTACTTAATAATTCTTAACATAGCCCAGCGGATTTTATCTGTAAGTTTGTAAAATTGATATAGAACCGGATTAATTACTAAATCATAACTGCCGATGAATTCTACGAGTTCTGCGCCGTAACCAAGTTTGAATTTGTGAAAGCCGTACCACGGATCTTTTGGATCCGGATTTGGGCCAAGCGCTCCCCACATGTCAAACTTTTTAAGCCCCAGTTTTTTTCCAAACTTTATTGCTTCCCACATCATAAGATTACTTGCCATAGCTTCCCGATGTTTGTCACTTGATGCGCCGTAGGGATAGTAAAGAGTATCTTTGAAAGTGAATAAAATCCAAGCAGCAAGAATTTCACTTTTATACTTTGCCAAAAATAAACGTGCGTTGAGATTACTTTCTGAGAGCTTGCCCTGAGCTTGCCGAAGCTCTTGCCACATGAGCTTGTGATAATCTTGCGTGTGGGCATAAAATTTTTGCCTTTTGCTAGTTTCACTAGTTAATTTAAGGTAAGCCTCGAAAGCTTTATCGGAATTATCTTCAACTACATTAACGCCATGTTTTTGGGCAACTTTTATGTTGTATCGGGTTTTTGGATGCATAGCTTCTAATAATTCATCTTCTGATTTTGTCAGATTTAATACGAAAGTATATTTGGTAAAAAGAGGATGGAAAGAGGGTCGGATATTAGGATATTGAGATATTAAGATATTAGGAGATTTTTTCTTAATATCTTTTTCGCTTAATATCTTAGTATTTTTTCTGACATTTGGTTCGAGTTGGATGAAAATACAATTATTGTCTTTCCCGATTTTTTTAAGTTCTTCAATAAGTTTTTCGTCCGGTAAGTTTCCTTTTGGCAGATAACCGATTGTCCAAGAGGTATGGGGGATTTTGTGAATCGTCAGTTCCCAATCATTTCCTCTTACCACTTTTATGCCAGTTTTTTTTCGAAATTCTCCCCATTCAAAAGCCTGAAGAGGATGATTGGCATATTTATTAAAATCTTTCGCAGTCATAGAAATTCCGAAGGATCATTATTAATAATGTTTAAATTATTCGATAAGACTTTTTCCGGCAACTCTAACACAAAGCGCGAAACAATATTTGAAGTTCTCTGTCCAAAAAAAAGTCTTTTTCGACTATAAGTTAAAAATAATTTTTCTTTGGCCCGAGTCATGCCAACATAGCAAAGCCGTCTTTCTTCCTCTAGCTCATTTTTGTCCATAAGACTTCTTGAATGAGGAAAAAGACCTTCTTCCATCCCAACCATAAAAACAACAGGAAATTCAAGCCCTTTTGCACCATGGAGCGTCATAAGATTTGTTGCATCTTTTTTCTCTCCGTTTTTTGGACGGTCGGGCCCGCCTTGACCCGCTTCGACGCGAGGCGAGCCCGGCGAGGCAGGTATATATTCCCGTTCAACCAATGCAACATTTTCCAAAAACTCAATAAGATTTGGAAATTCTATAGCAACCGATCTTAACTCCTTAATATTCTCAAGCCTTGCTCTGTCTTCCTCGTCCTTTTCATCATACAAAGAAAGATAGTCTGTTCTGCTCAGAACTTTATCAAGAATTTCAAGAGTTGGTACTGTTTCAGCTTCTAACTCTTTAAAATTTTCCACAAATTCAAGAAACTTATTTAATCTTCCCTTGCCTAATTTTTCTAGTCTTTTGTAGGAAACAGTGTCTTTTGGATTTGCAATAAGTCTTAAGTATGCTAAAACATCTTTTATTTCGCGTCTTTCATAAAACCTTGTCCCTCCGATTAGAACATAAGAAACTCCCTGATGCAAAAATACTTCTTCAATTGCACGCGACTGGGCATTGGTTCTGTAAAGAACTGCAAAGTCGGAATAAGAAAGACTAGGATTTTTAGATTTTAGCTCAAGAATTCTATTTATTATAAATTCTCCCTCGTCGTGTTCGTTTCGTGATTCATACAAAGTCACGTCTTCTCCTTTTGGATTTTCTGTCCAAAGCTCAAGAATAGGATGAGATGTATTTTTGGAAATAACAGAAGATGCGGCATCAAGAATTTTTTGGGTGGAGCGGTAATTTTGGGAAAGAGAAAATGTTTGGGTATTTTTAAAGTCCTCTTTAAACTTTGAAAGATTTTGAAAATCAGCACCCCTCCAGGAATAAATGCTTTGAGAAAAGTCTCCAACCACGCAAACATTCGGTCCACGCCTGTCTTCGTTTGCACTTCGCAGGCGAGCTCCGTCGCTTCGCTCGTCCGCTCCCGAAAGCATTTTTGTCAACGTATATTGCGCATGGTTTGTGTCTTGATATTCATCAACTAAAATATACTTAAATTTGTCCTGATATTTCTCAAGAACCTGCGGATTTTTATCGAAAAGTTCTATAGTTTTTAAGATTAAATCATCAAAATCCAAAGCATCGTTTTCCGAAAGAAGTTTTTGATAAATTGGATAGATCCGTGCGACTGTTTCCTGGAAATATCCCCTGGCATAATTTAAATATTCAGCTTCGGTTATCAGTTGATTTTTTGCCTGCGATATTGTTGTTAAAATCGATGAAGGCTTAAAGTCTTTAATCGAAATCTCAAGAATTTTCATTGCCTGTTTTATTGCCTCAATCTGATCTTGATCATCATAAATTACGAAATTTTTCGGAATGCCGATATATTTACCCTCAATTCTAAGAATTTTTGCGCAGAGCGAGTGGAAAGTTCCTATGGTTATCTGATGTGCATGTAAATGTTTTCCCAAAAGTCGATGAATTCGCTCACGCATTTCGCCGGCAGCTTTATTAGTAAAAGTAGTTAAGAGAATATTGGTTGGATCAACACCAAGAATATTCATTAGATATATAACTTTATAGGTTAATACTCTTGTTTTACCCGATCCGGCACCTGCTAAAATAATCATAGGACCATCGGTTTTTATAACTGCTTTTTTTTGATCGGGGTTTAAGTCCTTGAGAAAGTCTTTGCCCATACCTTATAATAGAGAAACTCAAGTTATTGTATCATAAGACTCTTCGTATGAAAAAACTTTTTATTATAGCTAACTGGAAATCAAATAAAACTATCGAGGAAGCAGAGAAGTGGTTCCACGATTTCTCAGAAAAAATATCGTCAGAATCTCTTGATCTCTTAAATAAAGAGATAATAGTCTGCCCGTCTTTTACCGCGATTGAGCACTCTCGTTATTGTTCGGCTAATTTAAAACTCCCAATAAAAATTGGCGCGCAAAATATTTCACCTTTTGATAAGGGAGCTTATACGGGAGAAGTGAGCGCAGAAATGTTGAAGAGCTTAGCTGTGTATTGTATTGTAGGACATTCTGAAAGACGAAAATATTTTGGAGAAACTGATGATGATGTAATTGAAAAAATAAAGTTTCTTTTGGAATACAAAATTACGCCCGTTCTTTGCATTAGCGATTTATCTCAATTGGAATCTTATGCTAATAGAGGAAAACAAATTATAGAAAGAGCTGGGGAAATAATATTTGTCTATGAGCCCCCCGATGCGATTAGCGGAGGCGGAGAGTACAAACCTGATTCTCCGGAAGATGCAAATTTGAATGCTGGTAAAATAAAAGAAAGGATTGGGGAAATAAAAATTTTATACGGTGGGAGCGTAAACTCAGATAATGTTTCCTCTTTTCTTTCTCGATCAAACATAGACGGCGCATTAGTGGGACAAGCGAGTCTTGATCCGATGGAGTTTCTTCAAATAATTAAGAATGCATAATAAAGGAAAATTTAAAAAAATTGCCCTAGTTATTTTAAGTTTAATAATTCTTTTTTTTGTCGGAAAGGGAGTTTTAAAAATCGCAAGACTTTCGCCGTTTTTATTTCAGCTCCTTTTTAACAGAGACATAAATCTTAAAACCAATGACGATCACGTAAACGTTCTTCTCTTAGGGATTGGCGGAAAAAATCACGAAGGTCCTAATCTTACAGATACAATAATTTTTACAAGCCTTTCAGCCAAAGGGGATAAAGTTACCTTGGTTTCTGTTCCAAGGGATTTGTGGATGCCGGATTTAAATGCAAAGATTAATACGGCCTATTCGACAGGTGAAAGTAAAAGACCAGGAGGAGGTCTTGTGCTTTCTAAAGCTGTTGTTTCGAAAATTGTGAATCAGCCGATCAATTATGTTCTTCGGATAGATTTTGACGGATTTGTTAAGGCAGTAGATCTAATAGGCGGTCTTGATATAAATGTTGAAGGAGCTTTTGACGACTTGCAATATCCGATCGATGGTAAAGAAGAGGATCCTTGTGGGCACAGCGATGAGGATCTTGCCGAATTGGCAACCTCATCCTCTCAGCTTGAGGCCTTTCCTTGTAGATATTCTCGTGTACATTTTAATAAAGGACAACAGCATTTGGACGGAAAAACCGCTCTTCAGTTTGTAAGATCCCGCCATGCAGAAGGAAAAGAGGGTTCGGATTTTGCAAGAAGCAAAAGACAGGAAAAAGTGATTAAAGCTTTTAAAGACAAGATATTTTCTCTTGCGACACTTGCAAATCCTGCGAAAGTGATAAGTCTTTACGATATATTAAAGGGAAGCATAGATACAGACATAAAAGATGATGAATTCGATGATTTTATAAGGCTTGCCGGAAAGATGAAGACAGCGCAAACAGAAAATGCAGTATTAGACACAGGAGATGGGCAAGCAAAACGCCCGGGTCTTTTGATGAATCCTCCTATCGGAGAGGAATATAACTTTGAATGGGTTCTTATTCCAAGAAGAGGGAATGGAGATTTTTCCCAAATTAAAAAATATATTGATTGCGAGATTAAGATCGGAAATTGCCCTATTGCTGAGTGATTTTATAAATCTTCGTTCTTCCGTTTTTGTAGATTATTTTTCCGATAGTTTCAAATTTCTGTTCATTTAAGTTTGTATATTTCTGGTATTCCAAGTCTCCAATAAATACATATTCAATTTTATATTTATCAATTAATTCCTTAGTGATATTTATGTCTGAGCTCTCATACAACATTTGTACTTGCGGAATTCTTGGGGCAGGAATGTCATAGGTTCCTCTCCACAGCCATTCATGAACTGTCCATCCCAAAACAGTCGGAAGTCCGGTGTTTGCAGAGACCCTGGCAAAATCGGTATAAGAATCTCCTTGTGCCTCAAGAATTACCGGCTGCCCTTTTATATTTTTATTAATCCAGGCAATTGCATCATAATCCGTGGGGTAAAGATTTTTTAAATATTTTGTTCCGTCCAATCCCAATTGTGTTTTTAGCCCGCCGTAAAAAGATCCTATGGCAAAATACGGATAAATGAAGACTAAAGCTAAAAGAAAAGTAGCAAATAGTAAGTAGCAAGCAGTAATTATTTTCTTCCTAGGATTTGTACTAGATACATAATACTTAATACCTAATACAATTCTTATGATTATATATGAAGATGCGATCGAAAGCATAATAAATGATTGGTAAACAAGCTTAAACATTGTATTTGCTCTGTAGTGGGCTGGATAGATGTCCTTAACGTAGATAAACTCGGGAACTATTATAAGCAGTGTTGATAAAACGATCAGTAAAAGTACAAAAAGATCAGACTTCATTATGTCATTCTGAGCGAAGTGAAGAATCTTAGATCCTTCGGGCTTTGCCCTCAGGATGACACTGCGATAGAAAAAAACAATAAATGATACCACCCAGAAGTAAAAAAAACCATACAGAATCATTATCTGCCACCATGGCGATTTTTGACAATGATCTGCCTCAAAAATAAATGGTCCAAGTTTTTGTGCTTTTACCAAAAAATCAGGCGGGCAAACTACTCCTACCCCAGAGACGAAGGGCTTGAAGAAATGATTAAATGGATAGGCAAAAATAATACTACCAATAACAATAAGGGCATAGCGTTTAGCGTATAGCGAATAGTTTTTGGAACGAAATGCAAGATAAGAAAACACTATTGCCGTTAATAAGCCGTAGATTATTCCGTCCCACGCATTCGT
>JBBTYY010000048.1:19997-29336 GCA_038061615.1 Patescibacteria group bacterium
GGTATATCTAAAACGTGACCATGAAGGTCTGAGACTACAAAAGAATATAAGGGGAACTCGTGAATGGTATTGTGAATAAAACGGGTAGCATTAGGATACCAGTACATATTTGGAAAAAATTGTATAGAAAGGGGTAGATGCCAAAAAGGAACAGGATTTTCTCCAGAATAATTTTTAAAAAATGCATAAATTGTTTGTAGATTTCCCGCAAAAGAAACAATAAAAGCTGTCAATAGGCCTCCGGCGAATAGCATATAGCGTTTAGCGTTTAGTTTATGGATTAGATTAGCTCCAATTGAGAAAGAGCCCGCAAAAGTGAATGCAAAGATTGTTGCAATCATTAAATTGAAAGTGATATTTGAAGGAATGTTGGAAAGTTTTGTTAAAACTGCTGTTGTTAAATGACCAAAATAATAATAATTTATTGGCAGTGGAGTAAACCACATGTCTTTGGGAGGGAAAAATTCACTTCGCAGGATAGAATTTATAATTCCAAAGTCCATGTATTTTTCAAGCCCGTGAATATCTGGTTGGAAAGATCTTACATAAGACCAGGCTAGAAAACAAAAAATAAATAAAATTTCCTCAAAAAGAAAAATCGGCCAATTTTCTTTCAGTATCTTTAAAAAATCCTCTTTAATTCTTGTTTTGCCATCCTTAAAAGAGAAAATGAGCGGTAAGTTTAAAACTGCGAAAAAAATTAATATCAAGACAGAAGTTAAAAATGAAAAAGGAGCAATATGTAGTATTCCCAATAGAAAAATAGCATAAGAAATAACCGCAATTCCTAAAACTTTTGAAAAAATATAACCCTTGTCAAAAAAGTTTTTAAATATAGTAAATGTCAGAGGAAGAAAAGAAAACCCAATTACAAAAAATATAACCCACCACTGCAGAATGTATATAAGTTCAAAAAACATGTTTTTATCAAACACCACTAATGCACGAGTATATTAGTGGTAGTATTTATTGGAACATCTTTGAAAGACGCGTGATTGCGATGAGATTATCGTTGATAATTTTTTCCGTATTATTATTCAGCCAAAAGAACTTGGTTTTTTTATTTTTCTTATTTAAAAATTCAAGAAGTGGTAGGTCATCATCGACATAACGATCGATTCTTAGCTTTGTAATTACCCCATGTTTGAACAGATGCGGTTGCTTATTCTCAAAATTAAAAAACATGGCGTCAAAGATTTCATTAAATTCATGTCTTTTAATGAGCGCCTCTGTAGGTTTTTTTAAAAAACCAAAACGGCTTGAAATAAGATAATATTTATTATTATTTTTTTGCTTGTTTGTTAATTCTTTGACAAATCTTATATTTTTGGTAAGCGGAGAACGAAAAATTGGATAATGGCTTACAATACGAAGGGTCTGTTCGAGTCTTGAGGGAATGCGATATAAAAGAACACCGTCCGATTTCTGCTTGTAAAGCCTATCGATAAGTTTTCCCGGAACAAACGGCGGAAAGTCTATAAAAATTTTGTCAAGATCAAACCCAATATTCATAAGCTTCTTGTCTTATCTTATAAAGTATTCTATCATTATTGTTGTGAGAATTCTTGTGACTGGCGGTGCAGGTTTCTTGGGACTTCATCTTGATTCGTATCTTTCCAAAAAAAACCACAACCTTACTTTAGTAGATATTCAGGGATTTGATAAAAGCGAATATGCAACAGATTCTAGAATAGAAATTTGCGACGTTAGGAACAAGAGAAAGCTTGATGGTTTAATCAAAGGTCAAGATATTATCATCCACGCGGCAGCAGCTTTACCTCTCTGGAAAAAAGAAGATATTTATACTACCAATATCGATGGGACAAGAAATGTTTTGGAATTGGCAAAAAAACATAAAGTAAAACGAGTTGTTTATATTTCCTCAACCGCGGTCTATGGCATTCCAAAAAAACATCCTATTTTTGAAAATGACCCGCGGGTTGGGGTAGGTGCTTACGGGAAGACAAAGATTCTGGCGGAGGACCTTTGTTTCAAAGCGATTAACGAAGGATTGAATGTTGCTATTATTCGTCCCAAAACATTTGTCGGAACAGGTCGTTTAGGTGTTTTTGAAATTCTTTTTGATTGGATTCACGACGGCAAAAAAATCCCAGTATTAGGAAGCGGGAACAATAAATATCAGTTGTTGGATGTTGACGATCTTGTTGAGGCGATTTTTTTGTTTTGTTTAGAAGATAAAAAATCTTATAACGATGTTTTTAATATAGGAGCCCAAGAGTTTAGTACTGTAAAAAATGATTTGCAAGAAGTTTTTAAAATTGCAAATTCTGGATCAGTAATCTTTAAAACTCCGGCATTCTTGGTAAAAAAAGCGCTTTGGATTTTTGAAAAGCTTGGGATTTCGCCTCTTTACCAATGGGTATATGATACGGCCGATAAAGATTCTTTTGTTTCTATTGATAAAATTACAAAAACCCTAAATTGGAAGCCAAAATATTCAAATTCTCAAGCTCTTATTAAGTCCTATCGTTGGTATCTTAAAAATTATATCGAAATAAAATCCAAAACTTCAGGGGTTACCCATACCGTAGGTTGGAAACAAGGAATACTTGCGTTGTTTAAGCGGTTTGCCTAAATCTTTTCTTCTTTTTTAAAGATCATTACCTTTGGATGATCGTAAACAGTGAAAGATTCATCTGCAGAAAAATCGTTAATGGAAATATTAAATAGAGGGATTGTTGGCGGATTTTCAAACTCTGCCACTTTTTTGTATCCCAGTTCTCCGCTAAAAAGCTTGTCATAATATCTATTCGCATTCCTAGAACACTTTTCTAATGGAAGATTCCATTTTTGGCAATTTTTAGCAAGTCTTTGCAGAGGAACATATAAACGGTTGCTTGCTATTATTATGTAATCGGCTTCTTGAACTGTTTGATAAATCTGATTTTCCCTAAGTGGATTTTCCATTTCATAAATTGGGAGTTCTAGGATTTGATAGGATATTGTTCCGCCTATCGGCAAGCCATCATCCCAATGTTCCCTAGCAATTATTGAGTTGGGTGGAATATTTTTATAAATCCACTCGGATGCTAAAACACGGGTGTTGGGCTCTGTATAGATGTGCATGAAAGACAAAGGCCAGATGATCAAAATGAAAAATGAAAAAGGGAAAATGAAAGATGAAAAATAACGCGGAAGAAGATTTATTTTTGGGATAATAAATCTCATTGCAAAAACTGCTCCGAAGAGGCAAAGGAGTGGATAGAGGGGGAGTATATAGCGCATCCAGCCGACTGCAAATTTACCAACAACAAAAAAATATACCCAGAAAAAAACAACAAGAATTGCTTCTTGCGCCCATTTTTTTTGTTTATCTTTTTTAAGAATAAGGAACATTGCATAGAAGATTCCTAGAAAAGAGAGAGTTGCAAGGATTGGTCCTTGTCCCCAAAAGAATATATTTTTTAGTTCGTAAAGATAAGGAATTTTGCCGACATACTGAAGGGTGTAAGGGAAGGTGAAGGGATCGCGTGTCATCTGGGATTGCTCCATATTCTGCCGCCAGAATGCGCTGAAATCAATTATGGCGTATGGCTGAAGAATAGAAAATATAATCGCGGTAGAAGCCAGAATTATAACCCCGTCAAATAGAAATCGTTTTAAGAAACGCGGGACATGCGGAAACCATATGTGGGACTTGTGTGGCTGTTTTGCTACAAGAAGCAAAAAATCAATCGTAATTGCCGCTGTAATTGCAGCAAGAAGCGGAATAGCGCTTATTTTCGTAGCAAGAGATGCCCCAAAACATACTCCAACAAGTATAGAATTCCTAAGAGAGGGTTTTTCGTAAAATCTAACAAGTTGATATAAGGTTAGAAGGATAAAGAAAGTTAAAGGAATATCTACCGCATAGAAATGTGAAGCTTGAATTGGGAACACGGATATTGTGTAGAAAAAAGAGGCAAGGATTCCTGTTTTTTTATTAAAAAGTTTTTTTCCAAGGAAAAAAATTACAAAAATAGTAGCAATATCGAAAATTCCAGACATAAACCGGCCGACAAGATTTATCTTGTCGTAACTGGAAAAACTAGGGTCGAAATTACCAGCAGCAAGCCCAGCGATCTTTAAAAGATATAATGGAAAATTTCCATAGGCGAAAAAATGAGGATTCCAGGAACTATTTTGGGAAAAGAATTCGTCCAAAGAGCTTGGGAAATGTAGAGGAGTAGTATACATCACAATCGCCCGCTCGTCAGGATGGAGATGAAAACCTTGATCCCAATTGAGATTGTACGCCCGCAAGGCAAAACCAAGAAGGATAATCAGCAGCAAAATATTTTTTTCTTTATTGAATCTCCAAAATTTTTGCATAGTCTTCATTTGAAAATTGTTTGGTTTTCTTAAAAACTCGAATCACAGGGTGGTCAAAGACACTCCATGTCTCTTCCGCATTCTCATCAGGAACTTCCAATTTCCAACTTCCAACTTCCAATATGGGGTATGAGTGGAATTCTTTAATTTGGTAAAAACCCATTTGTCCATTAAAGAGCGCGTCATAAAAACGTGATGTTTTTGGGTAGAGATTTGGCAGTCTTTGATGGTTCATAAAAACGCGTCTGCTTTGAACTAAAAAATAGTCACTTTCTTCAAGTCCGGCTGCTATTTCTGATCGTGCTTGAGTATCCTCTTCTAAATTATAAAAGTCAAAACTTATTCTTTTAAAGCCCCCTTTTAATGGAATATCAATCATATTGCCACCTTCAACTAGAATGGTTGAGTTTTCCGGAAAGTTTCTTTCGATCCAATTAGAAGCAGTAATCCGTACATCGGGATGTAAATAAATAGAAAAAAATGCAGCTGTCCATAAGAAAGTAACAACAAGTAAAGTAATAGTAAGGAGATTTGATGCAAGGCGGTTTTTTGTATAGAGCTTATCAAGAAAGAAAGCTGCAAATATGGCAAAGAAAGGAAATGACGGTGCTATAAATCTGGTCCATTTGGCAAAAATAAAAGCGTTTGTTAGAAATAAAGACAGAAATGCGAGAATAATTATGACAAATTCTATTTTTGGTTTTCTAATCAAATTGATAGCAAAAAATATAAGCCCTGCACTTGAAAACAAGAAAAAAAATGGTCCTAAGGCATAGGGTAGGATTTTTTCCGCCTGAAAGATGATTGGCAGAGTATCTATAAATTGCCTCGTATAAAAAACCGGAATTTTTCCAATAGCAAGTGCCCCTTCGTATTCCAAATTGTTTCGGAAAGCAGGAAAGTCCAGAAAAACATAAGGCGCAACGATAGCAAAAGTAACAATGGTTATAGCCAAGCCTGCAATAGCAAACAAAACTAAGCGGAAGGGCTTTCTAGAAAATTTGATAGCAATCGATGCGAGTAGGGGAAGTAAAAAAACAATAGAGCTTATTTTTACGCCCATTGAAAAACCTAAGAATACAGAAGCTAATATTAGGAATAAGATTCTGGCCTGTTTAAGAAATTTTATGATGAAAAGCAAAGATCCAAATAAGAAAAAGGTTAGAGCAGATTCCGGAGTGGCAAAGTGAGCCTGCTGGATAAGTCCCGGAGTAAGTATAACCAATAAAGCTGCAAGATAAGAAAAACGCCTATCCATGAAAGACCGGCAGATTTTATAAACTATAATTATGGTTAAAGAAGAAAATAAAGCCGAATAAAATCTCCCAAGAATAAATGGGCTAGGAACTAAAAATCCAAAATTAAAATCCGAGGAAAAAATTTTTAATAATTCTTGAGTAAAATAGATTAAATAGATCGTTACCGTTCCATAGGAAAAAAAGTGCGGGTGCATTTGGGTTGGAAATACCAATTGGGAGACAGAAGCAGCGATATGGTATTCATCCGGATGAGAGTAGATTCCTTCACCCCAATCAAGTTTGTAGAAGCGAAGAAAAGATCCTACAAACAGGATAAATATAACAAACAAGAACATAAATTTATTCATTTAAATGAGATAAAGAATGGAGATCACCATTAACCCCCAACCAATAATTAGTAATAAAAGCGGTATGTCTTGAGTGATAAGCTTTTCCGGTGCTTCTGCGCCTTTTTTACCATAGACAATCTGACCATAGCGCATGATTCCCAATAGAACAAAAGGAAAAGTAAGGATGAGCCATTTTCGCTGAAGAGCTATTGGAAAAGCGAATCTCAAAAATTCCTGAGTATAAGAATTGAAAACCGGCGGTTCCTCAAAAAATACAAACAATGCATAACTTAAGACAGTTGCAGTGGCAAAGGTAGTTGTATAGAAGTCAAGAAGACGCTCTTTGTAATGAAGAAGCGTAGGTCTAGTACTTGCCCCCGTTCTAAAAAATTCTGAGTGTCGTTTTGAGGAAGCGACAAATAAAGAGAGAAAGATAACAGTAAGAATCAACCAGATGGGTATGTGTAATCCAGTCAATGCCTCACCGGCAAACGCCCTAAGCGTGAAGGAGAGAGCAATAGTGAGAATGTCAAGGGAGACAAACTTCTTAAGCCCGAAGGTATATGCTATATGGAGTAAAAGAAAAAAAGAAGCAATGAGAAAGAAGGATAACGATAGATTGTACGCTATTGCAAATC
Organism: Patescibacteria group bacterium; assembly: GCA_038061615.1. Classification (GTDB taxonomy): domain Bacteria; phylum Patescibacteriota; class Microgenomatia; order Levybacterales; family UBA12049; genus 2-01-FULL-38-21. The sequence continues at coordinate 26,556 of JBBTYY010000048.1, forward strand.
CGCAAGAAGAAAGAATTATTATTCCCAATAAAGCAGTTGTTTTTGTTACCCTTCCTGAAGGTATTGGTCTGTATTTTTTTACAGGATGTTTCCTATCGTAAGGAAGATCTCTTAGGTCGTTAATAAGGTAAGACGCGGAGGAGAGAAGAGAGAAGGAGATAAATCCAAATAAGACTTTTATTATAAGAAATTCGTTAAAAAGTTGTCCGTTGAAGACGAGCGCTCCAAAAAGAACAAGATTCTTTAGCCATTGGGTTGGACGAAGAGCTGCAAAGAACGAAAGCATGGTTTAATTCTAAAGGTAGAGATTATTCAAATCAAGCATCAGATACTTTTGCTGCTACTTTTTGACCGAGTTCGACGGCGTAATTTGTTCCCCGATCCCATGGGTAAACTTGCTGGATATTTGCAAGATAAACATTTGAAAGCGGTGTCTCAAAAGGCGGAACAATCTTAGAATAATTCACGGGGATTATGGGCTGGGCAAAAGGAACTTTAAAAAGCTGAGAGTTGATAATTGAAAGTTGATAATTTGGGTTAATCTTTTTAAGAATTGGATCATAAATTTTCAGAAGTTGGTCTTTCTCCATCTTCATATATTCATGATCAAAGGGCAAATAGTTTCCTAAATAAACAATATGTTCGTTATTATAGTATTTTTTATCCATAAAATTAGTATGCTCAACTATTGCCATTATGGGGGATTTTGTATCGCAAATACTAAGCCAGTAAGTCCCATCTTTGAGAAATTGTTCTTTTAATCTTAAAACAAGATTTATTGCTCCAAGACCTTTTAATGATAACAATCTGTCTTTATATTCTTTTGGTAAATCCGGAGTTATTTTAGTAAAGAAAAATGAGGGAAGGGTAACAACGACTGCATCAAAATTTTCAATTTTAAATTTCAAATTTTCAATTTCTTTAAATTTGACTTTTACATTATTATCATCACTTTTAATTTCCTCAACTTCGGTATCAAAAAAAAATTTACCGCCTTTTTTTTCACATTCTTTAACTAAAGCTTGCGCAAACTTCAAAAAACCACCATCAGGATAGATTAAATTAGGCGTTCTTTTTTTAATCCGCGCCCAGAACCAGGCAAGAGAAATATCTTTTGCAAAAACTCCGAATTTATTTTTAAGTTGCGGCTCCCAGATCTTTCTATAAGCATTTCCTCCCATTGTCTTTAGAAGAAATTCTTCTGTTTTGAATTTTTCAAGCGGCTTCCAGAAAGGATCAAATTTTAAAAAACCCAGTACCATAGCCATTCTTACCCTATCGTTAAGAGAAAGTTTGGGAAAAGTAAGAACATGCAAGGGAGAATCGAGCTGATAGATTTTTCCCTCAACATAAATTGATGTTTTAGGCCCCTTTTTAATAATTTTATAATTTATTTTATTAGCAAGATCTAAAACGCTTGAGTCGTTTGAAAACCAATGATGATAATGCTTCTCAAGTGACCAATCCCATTTTTTTATGCCTTCCGGTTGCGGAGGTTTAAAGCCTATCGCCAGTCCGCCCGGCTGACTATCTTTCTCAAAAACAAAAACTTCATTATTTCTATCCAAAAGTTCAAAAGCCGCAGAAAGTCCCGTAAATCCCGCGCCGACGATTGCTATTTTCATAAAGTAGTAATGCCCCGGGAAAGAAGGAATATAAAGAAGCCTAAAATAGAAAGTCCGATACCAAATAAGCCAAGAATTATAGGAGTAGAATTTCCCGGCGCAGGAATAGGTGATATTACCGGTGTTATAGTCGCAATTGGGGCAAGAGTCGGGGAGACGGGAATCGTAGGTATAATAGTTGGAACAGACGTTGGAATAGGAGTTGAGATCGGTACGGAAGTTGGTGTAACAACTGGCGTTGCAGATGGGGTTGCACTTTCACTAACCTGAGTACCAGATGCAAAAACAGTAAAAGACTGAGTTATGGTTCTCAAGATCCCTGAGACATCTCTTGCGACCATAGTAATAGTGTGTTCCCCAGGCGATAGCGGAGTAGTGGGTCTGAATGTCCAATTTCCATAAGCATCTGTTACCACTTGAGCTTTTATATTTTCCAGAGAGCGGATAGTTATTTCAACCGTACTGTTTGGAAGAGCTGTTCCTGAGAATTTAGGCTGCGAATCAGTAAACGTTTGATTATTTTTTGGAATATTAATTTTTGGAATTTTTCCGGTGGTTGATTCTTGAGCAGTCAAAGATGAAAAACCTGTGGATGCGGATGGAGAGGCTGTTGAAAGGTTACTCTGTGTAAAGTCATAATCGCTTCCCAGAGTTATGGGAGGAAGTTCTTCCGATTCAGAGTTGTTAAATCTTGCATTGGATGTTAAAGAATCTTCTCCTGCAATAAGTAATCTAAAAACAGTTTCACCAGAAATTGTAAAATAAGAGGAAAGATCTTGGGTTTTTAAGGAGCTTACAGAAAGAGAATACGATCCGCCCTCTTTTACCAGAGTCGAAAGCGTTTGAGAATTATCGGAGTTTAAGTATACAGTCGCTTCTTTAGGATTGTCTCCATTTGGTAAAACAATCTTTCCTTTTACTGTTTTTTCTATAGCCGAAGGCCCAGAGGAAGCAGGCGCCGTTTTTACGATAAATGGTTCAGCTTTTTGTAAAAATTCTTTAGACCCGGAAGTTATAGAAAAGTAATAATCCGAAGAAGAATCTAGATTTTTAACTGTGATGTAATGAATTTTATGTTCTTTTAAAACTCCTTGCCCATCCCTATCATCCAAAGCTGTCTGTCCTAAGTTTTTATCTTTTCCAAAGTTAATAGAGC
>JBBTYY010000049.1:0-1476 GCA_038061615.1 Patescibacteria group bacterium
CGTCAGGGGGAACCCGTGAATTCGGAGGGGGTGTTATCACCCGACAAACGAACGAGGCTTTGAGAGCATAAGATAAAGCTTGGCGAGAGTTTTTGGTACTTTTGTCGGCACAAAAGTACAGAATCAAGCAGATCGAATTTTTAATAAATTTTTAATCGCTGAGTCGTAGTCTTAGGAGCTTTTTTTTCTGAAGAATCTTTTTCGGGATGATTTTGCTTCTCCCTGAGACTCTTTTGATTGCGAATTTTTAGAAACCCCGTTGCCCCGCAATAACGGTTCTTCGGGAGCTTCTGTCATGTTTTCCATTTCTTCCCCATCTTCCAAATCCCCCTCATCCATTTGCGCTTCCAGAATTTCGGATAAACCCTCGACACCTTCTTCAGTAATCATCTTTAAAATTTTCTTTCCCTTTTTTGTCCCGAGAATAAATACTAGACCTCCGCCTATGATTGCTCCCCACAAAAAGCCGTCAAAGAATTTATTGTTATGATTATTATTCATTTTATTCTTCTCTTTTTAATTTTCTTTTTTTAAAAAGCTGGGCAATTGCAGAACCGGTTTTAATTCCCGTTGCTAAGCTTGAAAGGTTTGAGATTGGTCCTGAAACGCTTTCTGTTATAACACCCGTATCATCCAAAACCTTATTTGCCTTATCGATGGTCTGTCTTAACCCCCTAAGGATAAAAAACACCTGAACGCCCAAAATCAAAAGAAGTATGGTCAAAACTATTATTACCAAAAATAATGCTGTCTGGGCAGGATCTATCATGCTTTAAACATAACACGAGGAAAATTCGCTGTCAACCCCGATCAACTCGGGGTCAACCGTAACTAAGTATAACAAACAATTTTACTTTATAATCACGTGGCGATCGAGTAATGTTTGTTTTCCAAATCGGTTAACTGCCCTCACGGTTATTGTAGTTTTTCCGGGAAATCCTGTAATCTCTTTTTTAAAAGTTCCATCACTATTTACCGAAACAGGCTCATCATTAACCGTAATAGTTGAATTAGGATCTGTTTTTCCCAAAACCAAAATTGTTGAGGACGATAAAACCGACATTTCGGATGGACTGGCTAATGTAATCGACGGGTTTATAAAAGCATATCGGTACTGAAAAACCAGAAATCCTAAAAGGAATATAAAAAGAAGAGCAATAAGAATTACTACTTGTCTTATTTTAAATCTTTTAAGCGGCATCTCTTTTTGCCCTACCAATCCCTCGGGCAAGACTTTATAAACTTTTTTCCCGTCAAACTCACGTCTGAAGAGCGCTAATATTTCTTCTTCCTCAAAGTCTAAAAATTTTGCGTAGTTTCCGACAAATCCATGAGCATAGGATGCGGACGGAAGTTTTTCGTATTCCCCTTTTTCTATTGCGGAGAGAAACTCGACTTTTATTTTGGTTGCATTTGATATTTCCGAAAGCGTAAGTCCGCGTCTTTGACGTTCATCTCTAAGTTTTTGTCCGGCTC
>JBBTYY010000049.1:1576-9331 GCA_038061615.1 Patescibacteria group bacterium
CTATTGATAATCTCATCGGCATTTCTCACTAGAACATCGCGGGGCTTGGAACCTTCCGCATGTCCCACAATACCTGCCTCCTCAAGCTGGTCTAAAATTCGGGCCGCCCTTGAGTAGCCTATGGAAAGTCTTCTTTGAAGAAGTGAAGCAGAGGCCCTATCGTGCTGACAAACTGTTCTTATTGCTTCTTCAAAAAGCGCATCTCTTCCATTGGTGCCTGATGCCGACCCCTTTCTTGTAACAAGGGGCGTCTGAGTGACCTCTTCTGTATATTCAACCGGCGGTCCTTTTTCTTTAAGAAAATCTACTAGCTTCTTAACTTCCTTATCCGAAACGAATGCTCCCTGAATACGAGTCGGTTTTGCCTGATCGGGCGGAATGTAAAGCATGTCTCCACGTCCTAAGAGTTTCTCAGCTCCCGGTGTATCTATAATAACTCTTGAATCAACCATAGAAGAAACATTAAAAGCAATTCTGCACGGAATATTTGCTTTAATAAGTCCTGTTATAACATCAACTGAGGGTCTTTGTGTTGAAACAACTAAATGAATTCCCGTTGCTCTTGCCATTTGGGCAAGTCGGGCAATCGCATCTTCAACTTCAACCGGCGCAAAAGCCATAAGGTCTGCAAGTTCATCTATAAAAATAACAATATATGGAAGCGACTGAAAACCAGCCAGCTCATTATAAGAATCGATATTCCTAACGCCATTTTCTGCAAATTTTTTATAGCGTCTGTCCATCTCATTCATTGCCCACTTAAGCGATGCCAAAATTTTTTCAACTTCTACAATAACAGGTGTCATAAGATGAGGAATTCCGTTGTAACCGGTAAGCTCCACTCTTTTTGGATCTATAAGAATAAGCCTTACTTCGGATGGTGCGGCTCTGAAAAGAAGAGATGAAATAAAAGAGTTTATAAGAACTGATTTTCCGGATCCCGTTGTTCCGGCTATAAGCACATGCGGCATTTTTGCAATATCGGCAACAAGTGGATTACCGGAAACATCAAGTCCCAAAGAAACGGTAAGTTTTGATTTGTTTTTTCGCATTATGTCTGATTCAAGCATCGTTTTTAAGGTTACTACCTCAAGACTTCTGTTTGGTATTTCTATTCCTATTAAATTTCGCCCGGGAATCGGAGCCTCTATTCTGATCTGTCCTGTTGGAGCCTCTGTTGCTAAGGCTAGATCATTAGCCAAAGATGTTATTTTAGAAACCTTAGTTCCTAATGCAATCTCTAAAGCATACTGCGTTACCGCAGGCCCAAGATTAACTTCGACAACCTTCGCACCGATTCCAAAACTTTGAAGGGTGGTTTCAATAATTGAAGCGACTCTTTTTATGTCTCCCCTATCTGCTTTCTGCGATGAAGAATCCGAAAGCAATGAGTATGGAGGATATTCCCATACCAAACCCGACGCCAAGGGATTGCTGACTAATTTATCCGAAAGAAGAGGAGATTCTTTTTTAACAACAGGAGATGAAACCGTCATCTCTTTATTGGAAAGACCGGAAAAATCTCTTATTCCGCCTTTTATTGTTAACTGTCTGTCTCGGCCTCCCGCAGGTTTATTTTTAAAGAATGAGAAAAGTTTTGAGGGAAAAAGTCTTTTGATAACTTCTATTACAAAACCTGCTGCCGAAATCAGCTCGTCTATTGAGGTATCAAAAAATACTATTATTCCTACAAAAATACCGGCAAAATAAATTAAATTTGCTCCTGCCTCCGTTAACACATCTGCTAAAACTCTAAAAAGGTATTCTCCCACTGCCCCGCCCTTCAACAGTGCATCCAAGGACATAAAAAGAAGAAGAAAACCAATGGAAACATTTGGACGCGAAAGAAAAAACTTAAGCCTTAAAAAGAAAAATCCCAATAGAATCAAGGTAAGCGGGAAAAGTATAGAAATTGAACCAAAGTATTTTTCCAAAAGGGTCGTTATGAGAATAAAAGAGGGCTGGCTTTTAGAAAAGGCTAAGAGAGAGATTATTCCTGCGATAATCAGTCCAAAAGAAAAAATTGAATAAATTGTAGTTTTTTTAAGTTTTAACTTAAACTTTTGTTTTCTGTAATGTCTTCTTCTTGCCATTTTATCTATTATATACCGTTCATACCTCTATAATAACGGGTAATACGAGAGGGCGGCGGCGCAGATATCTTAAGACTGACTTTTCCCCGATTTCTCCAACTTTTTTTCTTACATACATCCAGTCTGTTACTCTTCCTTTTTTTGCGCTGAATCCGTCTTTAATGTCTTTTGCCACCTTTTTGTTCGCGGTTTTATTTTCCTGGTTTGATAATCCCCGCGAAATTATAGTCGGGTAATCCACTATTTGATTTGTTTGGCTGTCTACTTCTGCAATTATAATTATTACCCCATCTTTTGATATTTTTTGTCTGTCTCGCAAAACAAAACTTTCTATTTCTTCTCCTGAAATTTCATCGACAAATATACTCTTAACAGAAATTTTTCTGCCCAAAACCGCATTGTCTTTTGAGAAAATAATTTCCTGCCCATCTTCGATTAATAAAATATCTTTGTCCTCAAAACCCTGTCTTTTTGCTAAATTTTTATAAGCAACCATCTGTCTATAAGTCCCTCCGATTGGAATTAATTTTTTTGGACGGGTCATCTCCATAAGAAGCATCAAATCATCGGCCGATGCATGCCCTGAAACATGAAAATCATCTGTAATCTGAGAATAGACAGCTCTTGCTCCTCTTTTTGCAATACTATCTATTAAAGAATTTATCGATACTTCGTTCCCCGGAATTGGATCGGCAGAAAACACAATAACATCTTTTGGAGAAATTGAAATTTCTTTATGATCTCCATTTACAATTCGGGAAAGTGCGGAGTTTGCCTGCGCCTGACTACCCGCAACAAGAAGCAAAAGATTTGAATCTTTATATTTTTTAATTTCGCTTACTCCAACTTCCATGCCAGAATCAAGCTTCATGTAGCCTAATTTTTGTGCAATAGTTGCTGTATTTATTAAAGATCTTCCGACAAAAACAACTTTTCTGCCTAACTTTTGCGCTGCTTGTATTGCCTGATTAAGCCTTGAAATATTAGAAGAGTAAGTAGTTAATATAAATTTCCCCTCACAGCTTCTCATCTGCGCTTCTATATTTTCCGCCAAGACTTGCTCCGATTTTGTAAATCCTTCCTTCTCTGCCCTAAGACAATCGGAGGCAAGACAAAGGATTCCCTGATCTGCTGCTTTTGAAATTTTTAAAAAGTCGGTTTTTTTGCCATCAAAAGGGGTTAAATCAAATTTAAAATCACTTCCATGATAAAAATTTCCAACTGGAGTTTTTATAAAAATATGGGAACTATCCGGAATTGAATGAGTAACTCTTATAAAAGAGATCGTAAAGCTGCCCAGCTTTATCTCTCCATTTTCATAATCTACGGCTTTTACCCTAACCGGTATTCCAAATTCATTTAATTTTTCATTTGCAAGTCCTGCGGTTAACGGTCCTGCGAAAATAGGAAAAGAAAAGCCTGTTTTTTTTGCAAGCTGAGGAAGTATATAGGGAAGGGCTCCTGTATGATCTTCATGTCCGTGCGTTATTGCCATTCCGACTATTTTTTTACCTGTTGAGAGTAAATAAGAAATGTCGGGTAAAAGAAGATCTACTCCAAGCATTGTCTCATCTGCAAAACCCAAACCGCAGTCGATAATAAGAATTTCATCTTTATACTCATATAAATACATGTTTTTTGTAACATCGCCGATGCCTCCAATTGGAATAAATGAAACCTGATTATTCATAGTTTTTTGAATTTGGAAGATTGAAATTTATTTGAGATTTAAGTTTTGAGATGTAGTTTTGACTTTTGAGTTTTGACTTTTGAGTTTTTTTTATCATGTTGGTAAAAACTGTTTGTAATTTTCCGATGTTATGTGAACATAAGAACCCTGAGGAACTTTTCCCTCAACAATAAGTCTTGCAGTTTTTCTGCATACTCCCTCTAGTGTCCGCTCAAGGCTTCTTATTCCCGCATCAAAACCCAAAGGTCTTATAATAAATGGCCAAACACTATCATCGATTGCCAGCTGACTTTGGGAAAGTCCTGTTTGCTTTTGAATCTTTGGAAAAAGATAACTTTTTGCAATTGCCAGCTTTTCATCATCCGTATAGGATGGCATTTGAACAACCTCAAGCCTATCCAAAACTGCAGTTGAGATATTTGTGGTATTATTTGCAGTTGCAACAAATAAAACATGAGAAAGGTCAAACGGATAATCAACATAGTGATCGGTAAAAGCTCTGTTTTGTTCAGGATCCAAGAGCTCGACCAAAACCCCCATAATGTCGGCTCTTGCTGCCTCTGTTACCCTATCAAGCTCATCTAAAAGAATAACCGGATTTTTGCTTTGGGAATGAGCGATTTTTTTAATAATTGCGCCCTGCTCTGCATCAGCATATGCCCGAGATTGACCACGAATTGCCCTTGCATCCCCCATCCCGCCGAACGGGATTCTTTCAAATTTTCGCCCAAGAGCTTCTGCTATAGAATAAGCAAGTGTTGTCTTACCTGTTCCAACCAAACCTATAAGGCAAAGGATAGGAGCTCTTATCACTCCGCCCGTTGAATCGTTTTGCATAGTTAAAATAATTGATGATAAATACTCAAGAATTCTATTTTTTACACTTAAAAGTCCGTAATGATTTTTATCCAATATCTCTTTTGCGTGATGCAAATCCAGGATATCATTTGTTTCTTTGTTAAAAGGAAGGGAGATAATCAAATTTACATAATTTGAAACTGTTTCAAAATTTATAAATGACGCATTTCCGCCTTTTAGAGTTGCTCTAAGTAAATTGATCATGCTTTCTATTTTTTCCAAAAGATCTGAGGGCAAATTTGAAGCCTTTATCTTTTCCGAAAGTTTTTGAATTTGGGACTCCAGCGAGGCAGACGAGTTATCCATATATTATATAATACAACAAGAGAGGTTGTTTAAACAATTAGAAGAAGACTAATAGCTGTCTTTTCTGAATCGAGGTCTTCGCGGAGGAAAGGTTCGTCTGTCTTTGCTCTCCTTCTCGGCTCTTTCTCTTTTAAACTGCCGGGCCAACGGATGTTCTTCCTGCTGTGGCCTTTTCTGAAAATTTTGACCCCCGTCCATTCTTCTATCTGGTCCTGCAGAACGATCCCGTGATTGATCTGGTCTCTGAGGTGCGCGGTCAGAGGAAGGCTGAGCTCCTGCGCCTGATGTTGGTTCTCCCCCGCCTTCTCCCTCAAACTTCATGGAAAGATTTATTCTGCCCTGATCGTCAATTTCCACCACTCTAACTTTTACTTTTTGTCCGATCGATACTACATCGTTTGGATTTTTTACAAAACCTTGTCCCATTTGGGAAACGTGAACCATTCCTTCTTTTCCCGGCAGAACTTCCACAAAAGCTCCGAAAGGAAGAATTCTTTTAACAATTCCTTCAAAAACTTCGCCCGGTTTAACTTCACGCATTAAGGCGGAAACCCAATCCATTGCTTTTTTTACCGATTCTTCTGTGATCCCCGAAATTGCAACCGAACCGTCATCTTCAACATCAACAGTTGCACCGGTTTGGGCGATAATATTTTTAATTATTTTTCCTCCCGGTCCGATTAATTCACCTATTCTATCAACCGGAATCTTAACTATTTCAATCTTAGGAGCATATTGAGATAAAGCTTCTCTAGGCTTAGGCAAAATTTTAAGCATAGTTTCTAAAATTTGAAGTCGGGCTGTCCTTGCTCTTTCTAAAATAGCTTTTATTTGCACAACAGTAAGCCCTGGAATTTTAACATCTAACTGAATTGCAGTAACTCCTGCATCTGTTCCTGCAACTTTAAAATCCATATCTCCTGAAAAATCTTCAAGTCCTATGATGTCTGTTAAAAGTTCATAATTTTTTTCATCAGACATCATTCCAATTGAAATACCGGCAACCGGTTTTGTAATTGGAACTCCGGCATCCATAAGAGCTAGCGTTGATCCGCAGGTTGATGCCATTGAGCTTGATCCATTCTGTGACAAAACTTCAGAGACCACTCTAATTGTATATGGGAATTCGTCTTGGCTTGGAATTACTGGAAGTAATGCTTTTTCAGCCAGGGCTCCGTGCCCTTTTTCACGTCTCGAAGGACCGACAACTCTTCCTGTCTGACCAAAAGAATATGGTAATCCTGAATAATGATGTATATATCTTTTTGTTTCTTCACCCTCTGCTGATTCTATTAATTGTTCCATGCGGGGTGACCCTAAAGTTACAATTGATAAAGCTTGGGTAATCCCTCTTTGGAAAAGAGCTGAGCCATGAGTTCTTGGAAGAAGTCCAACTTCTGTAACTATTTCTCTGATTTCATCCATTTTTCTTCCATCCACTCTTTTTTTCTTCCCAATTACATCTGCTCTAATAATTTCGAACATGAGATATTCAACTGCTTTTGCGATTGTTTTTTTATCGAGTTCTGTTTCTGGATTTGCCTTTTTATTTTCTTCTGCAATTTTTGCAATCAAATCTTCAGTTTCAGTTCCACTGCCTTCTTTATTAACACGGGCTTCAATAAGAGCTTGAACTTCTGTTTTATAGGATTTTTCAACAAGACTTATTGCTTCATTAAGAGAATTTTCTGCAGGAACTTCTAATTTTTTAACTCCAACTTTTTTAACCAAATCTTCAATTAAATCTATAATTTTGCTTGTTTCTTTGTGTGCTAATTCAACTGCTTCAACTAAAATATCTTCTGAAACTTGAAAAGCTCCAGCTTCAATCATATTTGTTTTATCTTTTGATTGAGAAACAACTAAATCAAGCTCTGAAAATTGTTGTTCTGGTCCTGGGTTAATTATACAGGCTGACCCTCCGTTACCTGATTCTTTAACACAGCCAACTCTTACCGCTCCTATTGGTCCGTTCCATGGAATTCTTGATATTGCTAAAGCTGCTGAAACAGCATTCAAAGCAAGAACATCTGCTTCATTTTCACCATCAACCGACAAAACAGTTACAATAACTTGAACAGTATTTTTAAAGCTTTTTGGAAAAAGAGGGCGAATCGATCTGTCTATCAGGCGTCCTGCAAGAATTGCATCGTCTGAAGGCTGACCTTCACGTTTTACCCAACGGCTTCCTTTAATTTTTCCGCCTGCGTAAAGTCTTTCTCCGTATTCAACTGATAATGGAAAATAATCTAAATCTGATTTTCCGCCTTCGACAACGGTAACCAAAACTACCGTGTCTCCAAGACGGCCTAAAACAGAAGCTGTTGCTTGAGGTGCAAGCTCGCCTGTTTCCAATATTAGCTTTTTACCTGCTAATTCTAAAGTAACTGAGGTTTTTTTCATTTAGTCTTTCAAGCTGAAATTTTTTATAATCGTGGAGTGGCGAATTTTATCTACATTTTTAATAAAATTAACCAATCTTCTTCTTTTTGCAATCATAGATAAAAGGCCCCGTCTTGAGTGAATATCGTGAATATGCGCTTTTAAATGATCTGTTAATTTTATAATCCTATTAGACAAAAGGGCGATCTGAACCTCGGGACTTCCCGTATCTCCCGCTCCCGTCTGGAATTTTTTTATAATATCCTGTTTTTGTGTTGATGTTAACGGCATATTTTGTATTATATCAATTTTTAACTTACTCCTCAATAAGGAAAACATTTGATGGATGAAGAATCTTGATCTAGGTTATATATTCGTTGAGCCTTTGTAAATTTTTGGGGCGAGCCAGTCAACCGGCGGATTTTT
>JBBTYY010000049.1:9431-10830 GCA_038061615.1 Patescibacteria group bacterium
GAAGCGGGTCCCGGCCGGACTTGGTCTTTTTTATCGATCCTAGGCTTGGGAATATTTTTTTGAGAGAAGATTGAAGACTCTTCTTCGTCTTCCTTCATTTGAGTTTTTGAAGAACTATTATCGCTTCTCACTGCTCCCTTTCTCATAAGTTCTCCTGCCATTTCAAAAGCCAGAGGACTTGTTTTTGTATTTTGGAAATTTTCTGTTGCATTCTCTATACCGATTAATAAATTTTGCGCAGTGTCGATGTCTAATGGAAGATCAAGCGATAAAATCAAATCGCCTATTCGCTCGCAAATTGAAGAATTATTCGGAGAAACCAAAGCAATATCTCCAAATCCCTGATTATCCGATTTATTATCAATATTGATTACTACCGTATCTTTTAAAGCTTGAGGATCAAAAATTCTACCCAAATCGGAAAGCCTTGGAGCCCCGATAACAAACAAAAGGCCAGGATATCCTTGCGATCTTTTAAATAAAACGTCATTTTCAGAAAAATTTAAACCTTCTTCTCCGGCTTTTACAATAATATTTAAAAAACCATCCTCAAGAGTATAGGAAATTTTTTCTATTTCTCCTTCTTTGTAGGGAAATGATACAACCATGTCTCCCGCTCCGCCTTCAAAACTTGATTTTACTTTATCTATTCCAACAAGATGAGAATGCTCAACTAAAGCTTCTGTTGGGCAAACAATTGTAATATCTTTACCGGAAGAAGAAAGAGAAAGATAAAGGGCTGCAGCTCCCCCCATTTCATCAACTGCGGGGTTTTTGCCAACGGCAATACCGATTCTGTTATTTTTCCCAATAAAATCTTTTATTTGACCCAAAACTATATTGTCCATAGGTAAATTTATCCAAGTGATATTACCATATCTCCTATAGTAAAGTCAAGGAAGGGGGAAATAATTATGCCGGCTTCATTGCCTTTTTCTACCTTTGATATCTGATTCTTACCCTGTCTTAAAGAAGAAATTGTACTCTGCCCAATAACTTCGTCTTTTCTTACAAGCCTTATCTTGTCTCCTTTTGCAATCCTTCCTTCAACTATCGCAACTCCCATAACTTTGGTTTTTTCAAATGGAAACTGCGCAACTATCTTTGCCCGTCCCAGAATTTCTTCGACAAGTGAAAGTTTTCTACCCTCTAAAACGTCTGTTATCTCATCTATCAGCTCATAAATAAGATTGTAATTTTTAGCAAGAATTTTTTCTGTTTTTGCAAGTTTTATGATTTCGGGCTTAATCTTTATATTAAATCCAAGAACAATTGCACCAACGGATTTTGCAAGCAAAAGATCTGCGGGCGAAATATCTCCTGTTTTTTGAGACACAATATTGATCTGATTTGGCAATGCATTTACTATTGCCTCAAGCGAACCTAACGTATCCGCACA
>JBBTYY010000049.1:10930-16733 GCA_038061615.1 Patescibacteria group bacterium
CTTCCAACCTGCGGAACCTTTTCAAATCCTAAAACTTCAACTGCCTCACCTACTGTTACCCTATTCACTCTTTTTCCCAAAGTGTCTGTAAGGCTCTTTACTCTTCCAAGTATCTCATCAGCTGATATTTCGTCTCTTACAGATAAGATACCATTTTTTATGACAACTGTTGATACCGGTCCTATTCTCTGATCTCGTTTTGACTCAATAACCACTCCCTTAAATTCTCCTTCTTCCGAACTGCCCAAACCTTCATTCTTCATTTCCAAAACCAAAAGAATTAAACTTAAAAGCTCCTTAATATTTGTATCTGTTTTTGCAGACACTTCAATAACCGGAACGTCTCCGCCATAACCTTCTAAAAGAACTCCTGCTTTTAAAAGCTCTCGTTTTACTTTTTCTGGATTTTTTTGCGGAAGATCAGATTTTGTTAAAACAACAATAAAAGGAACATCTGCCTCCTTTAAAAACTTGATACTTTCTTTTGTCTGAGGCATAACTCCATCAACGGAAGAAACAATTAAAAGTCCTATGTCTGCGGCCGCAACCCCTCTTCCGCGCATATTTGAAAATGCTTCATGTCCCGGAGTATCTATAAAAGTAATAGCTCTTTTTTCTCCTTCGTTTATAAACTCTATTTTTGATGCACCTATTCTTTGGGTTATTCCCCCATGCTCTCTTTGTGCAATATTTGACTTGCGGATTGTATCCAAAAGAGTAGTCTTACCGTGGTCTACATGCCCAACTACGGCAACAACCGGAGGGTAGAATTTTTTATCTGGTGGATTTGGTTTTTGTTTTTTTGCCATAACTTAATATTCTTTTTTGAACTCTCTGATCTTTTATAAAAGTCTGTTTTCATAAGACTTTTTTAGATTTTTTCTCTTTTGGCTTCTTTACAACTTTTTTCTTTGTTGATTGTTTCTTTGAGACTTCCTTTTTAACTTCTTCAATTTCTTCATTTTTAGTTTCCATTTCTTCTCCTTCTATCTCTATTCTGTAGCCCGCAAGCTTTGAGGCAAGACGAACATTTTGCCCTTCTCTTCCAATCGCCAGAGAAAGCTCTTCCGATGGAACAAAAACATGGGCTGTTTTTTCATCTTCGTTTATTTCAACTCTTACATTTTTTGCAGGAGATAAAGCTTGTCCAATATAATCTTTTAAGTTCTCTTGCCATTGAACAATATCTATTTTCTCAAGTCCCCCAAATTCCTGGATAACCGCTTGTACCCTTACTCCTTTTTGCCCGACACAGCTTCCTACAGGATCAATCCCCGATTGAGTCGAATAAACTGCAATTTTACTTCTTGAGCCGGGCTCTCTTGCGATATCTTTAATCTCAACACTTCCCTGTGCAACTTCAGGGACTTCTCTTTTAAAAAGACCCGTCAAGAGTCCGTTGTTTGCTCTTGAAACTACCAGCTCTTCTCCTTTAAGCCCTTCTACTATCTCTAAAAGATAAACGGTAAGTCTTTGATTTAAATGATATTTTTCATTTGGAATTTGCTCGTGAGGGGGCATAACTGCTTCTGTTTTGCCTACATCAACAATTATATTTGGACCTGCAAATCGCAAAACCATGCCATTGACAATTGTTCCTATTCTCATTTTGTAGTTTGAGATTATTGCTTCTTTTTCTTTTTCTCTAATTTTCTGAAGAATAACCTGTTTTGCAGTTTGAGCCGCAATTCTTCCAAAGCCGGGCGGAGTAACATCTTTATCTTTTAAGAAAATTTTTGCCTCACCAGAGTTTTTGTCCAAAGTTGCCGAGTATTCCTCAATTTCTACTCCAGGGTGATCCTTTTTATAGGCGGCCAGAATTGCATTTTTAACAGTGTCCAAAACCACAGAAATATCAACCCCGCGCTCATTGGCGACCTGATTTAGGGCAAGTGAAAACTCGCTTCTTTGAATTGCCGGCATAGTCGAAACAGTATACCAAATTTGATCGTAGGCCGCAACGATCGAATACTAGTTTTATGAAGATTTTGTAATTATTATTGAACCGGAAGAATCAGATAAAACAAGAATTTTGTCGCCGCGTTTTATTTCATCCTTCAAAATCTTCTGGGCGAGGAGGTCTTCGATGTTATTCTGAATATATCTGTTGATCGGGCGGGCGCCGAATTCTTCATCAAAACCTTCTTTGATAATTTTTTGAACTATTCCCTCATCAAAGATTATCGTAATATCTTGCTCTAACATTTTGTCGGAGAGTTCTTTTAAGAGAATTATAGTGACTTGCTGCACTTCTATCTCTCCCAAAGGTTTAAAAACAATTATCCCATCGAATCTATTTAGAAGTTCGGGCTTGAAGATTCCTTTTGTCTGCAAAAACTCCAAAAGATTATTCTGAAAATTTTTATCTATTGGTGTTCCTTTATTTACTTCTTCGCGTATAAACTCCGATGCCGCATTTGAAGTTGCAATAATTATTGCATTAGTAAAAGAAACAGTTTTTCCTTTATTATCCGTAAGTCTTCCGTCATCAAGAACCTGGAGGAAGAGATTTAAGATGTTTGAACTTGCCTTTTCAAATTCGTCCAAAAGAACGAGCGAGAAGGGATTATCTAATATTTTATCTGTCAGTTCTCCCGAAGCTTCTTCCTCGCCAGGCATTGAGCCAAGAAGTCTTTTTAAAGAATCGTTTTCTGAGTATTCACTCATATCAAGTCTTATCATCTTATTTTCCTGCCCAAAATATATTCGGGCCAGTGTTTTGGCAGTTTCTGTTTTTCCAACTCCGGTTGGACCTAAAAACAAAAATGAAATCGGCTTATCTTCTGAAGATAACCCTGTACGCAATCGTCTCATTGCCTCTGATACTTGCGAAACTGCCTCTTTTTGATCAACAATTCTTTTATGAATCTCATCTTCCAGGTTAAGCAATAGCTCTTTTTCCGCTTTGCCGGGTTTTCCAACAGCAATCTTGGTTTTGCTTTCTATCTTTTGAATAACATCCCCTTCTTCAACAATCTGTTTTTTAGAAAGTGCTGCCGCTAAAGCTGCATCCTCAAGAAGCGTTATTGCCGCTCCGGGAAGAACTCGGTCCGGCAAATATTTTTTAGCGTATTTTAGGCAGGACACAATAGCTCGATAGGATATTTTTATATTGTCCAGTCTTTCTATTTCGCTTGCTTTTTTAAAAAGCATCGAAAGAACGACATCTTCGCTTGGCTCTTCAACTTTGATTACTTCAAGATTCTCAAGAAGTGTTTTTCTTGTCTCTACAAATTTTTTAAATGAGCCCGGCGTAATAGTTGCTACTATCCGAATGGCTCCCCTTTGAATATATGGAATGAGAATACCCGAAAGATCAAGATGAAAAGAAGAAGAACCAAGTATATTTTCAAAGGACGGTAAAAAAACAATAATATTCCCCGAATGAGAAAGCTCTGCGATTACAGCATCAAGTCTTTCTTCAAGCTGCCCAAGATTATCTGATCCTGCAAGCAAAGCATCAACCAAAAGCATATAAAACCTTTGATGGTAAAAACTTCCTTTTAAATTTCCAATAAAACTTTCAAAAGCCAAGCTTTCTGCGATTTCGGTTCTACCGCTTCCCCCCTCTCCAACAAAAAGAGCGCTTTTCCCTTTATACATTCCCTCAACCAACTGCCTAAACTCATTTTCCCGTCCTAAAATGGTCGGTCTTTTTTGTAAAACTTCTGCGGTTAAATCAACCATGTATTTCTTAGTCTCGATTGTCCACCCCGTTACCCAATCTTCCCCAATTCCCTCTCCCCAAAACTTTATCTCAAAATGCTTTGGATTTTCCTCTTGCGTAAATCTTGTTCTCGCCCAGGACAGAATTTGCAGCAGTTCCTCTTTCTTAAGATTTTTGTTGAAGAGAATTTTTGTCTCTTCCTCTGTTAAGAGCAAATAAGACACAAATAAATCCATTGCCGTTACGTATTTTCCTTTTAGGTTTTTAGAAATTTCGAAAGCGTACTTTGCCAACTCTTCTTTTGAAACATCAATAAGTTTTATTTCTTCTTCCCCAAGAATATCTATTTTATTGAGTATAAAATGCATGGAAGTGTCTTTAAGAAGGCTCTTTATTATTGCCTGAGTATTTTTTTGGCTTATAAAAATACTTAATGATTTAAGAGTAAATGAGTCTAAGACATTTCCTTTACTTAATTGAACTTCGACTTCCGGAAGTTTTCTCGAAATTTTAAAACGGAAAAAGGTTTCTACTATTAAAAATAAAGACAGCAAGACTAAGGGGAATTTAATTATTGATGAATCAAATGAATTATTTAAAACGAGAAGCAGGATGTATGCAAATAAAAAGACGGGTATAAATATCCTGATTATTATAAAAATTAAAGATTGATAAATGTAATAAATTCTTGCCTGTCCAATCATTTTATGAAAAAAGTAAAAATATTGTTCCTGCCGGCCACAGTAAAAATGAAATAAAAAAGATTATTTCAAGAAAAAGCAGTAAGAGAACTAATATTAAATCCGCCATTATTACAAACGTCTTAATAAAAATTCCCATGGCGACCGAGAACACAACCAATCCCTCTCTGTATTCGTTTTTCCAGGGTCTAAAGTAGGTTCTTACAAGAAGAGGAAGTGACAATAATTGAAGAACAGAGTCATTTAAAGAAGCAAAAAAGCCGACTATTTTAAAAGGGGCTTCGGTATACCAGAATTTTAAAAAAACCAACGGAAGCTTTAAGTAAAACATTTTGATCTTATTCTAGTGTAGGTATTTTTACTGAGGAGTGCAAATTAAAGGACACAACTGAAGGTTGTTTTGTCCTTGTGAACAATTTGAACGATCTTCCACGCAAGTATATGTTGCAATCGATGTTGGGGTGGGTGTTGATTCCCCAGGCGGAGAAGTAATTGAAGCAGGAGGTAAGCCTGTAGGTAAAGTGCGGGTTGGGATCAAGGTTGGGATAGAACTAGGGGAACAAAATCCACCCTGACAAGCCCCTGTTGGTCCAAGATTTGCTTGCATAGAGTGCGGAAGACCGGGAACTTTGTTGCCATTGACATCAAGAACCCAAACATACAGATCGTAGAATCCATTCGTACCCAATCCTCTAAAAGTATACGAACAGAGCTTGGTCTGTGCCGAACAGGAGTAGCCCGAAGTGGCCCAATCTTTGCACGGATTTGTTATTCCATCACAGGCATTGGTAAGGGGATTGCTACCTGCTTTGGTCAATTGAATGCGAAACCCAAAAAAAGCCCAATCATTTGTTGGCCAGGTAACGTCTAAGTTTGGACCGTCACAGCCGTATGCTCCGCAATTACCTCCCGCAGGAACAGTGGGAATTAAAGTAGGGTTAGAAGTTGGTGCCCCGGCGTTCTGACAGGATTGATATTTTGACATTATGTTATTTCTTATCCACGCCTGCTCCACAGAATCAAATTCACTTGCTCCGCATGGAACGGCACTCATCATGCTTTGGCTTGAACCCGCATTGCCACAATCTCTCGGGTAGGGAGCTTGCATATATTGAGACGTACACCCTTGTGAAACCTGTGATCCGGAAACACTACTCCAAAAAGGCGCCCCTTGGGGATTTCCAGAACAATTGCTTTCGGGACTAACATTCGTTATCTGACTATTCGGATTACTGAAATCATATATATATCTGTCATAAAGATAACCTACTCCGTGTCCCAAGACTTCATGAGACGCAACTTTTAATAAGTTGCTATGTGTCTGGAAAACTCCAAAATCTGATCCTACTCCTCTCATTACGCCCAGAATAAGCAAGCTGCCAGAAGGTTCAGGATCTGCGTCTGCTAAAATAATAAGTTTTAGATGATCCTGATC
>JBBTYY010000049.1:16833-20314 GCA_038061615.1 Patescibacteria group bacterium
ACGATTTTAAGATTTGTCGTACACTCGCCTCCTATCGCATAAGCTTGGTTTATTAGGCTAAAGGATGAAATTTTAGGGAAAGTAAATTCTAAAATCTTATTTCCCTGCTTTAATACTTCTGCTTTTTGGGCATTTGATAAATAAGGAATATAAACAATATCTTCAAGCTCTTTTGGCTGGGGAGGTAAGGATACAGCCGAACCAGTTGCCTCAGGTGGAATATAAATGTTATAAAGAATTCTCTCCGTAATGTGCATATCTGTTTGGTAAATAATTTTTTTATTTTTATCTAAAACTTGGAGTTTGTAGGGAGAGAGTCCCAGATTAGAAGCTGTGGCCCTTCCATCTTTTAAAGTCACGTTTTTGACCGTTAGTACTTGTTTTTCTGTATCATACGCAAATCTTATTTCCCACATCTTAGATTTAGATGAAGTTGTAGGAGGAGGTTCTTGAGATTTGTTTTTTGACGATATTAAAAAAGTTAAAGGAATTAGTATTAGAATTAAGACAAAAAAAGGTATTAAAATTTTTTTGTATTTTATTATTCTTTGAAAGAATGAACCAGTGGCTTGGGGCTGAGATTCTTCTGGATTCATATCTGGGATTTTTGCATTTGGGTTCCGTCTGCGCCGGCTGGATTTACCGGCGGATTTGGAATTGGGTTCTGATTTGGAATAGGCACACCAGTAATGTTTACCGATGGGGTTCCGTTTACTACCGGTTGGTTAAAAGTCTGCGCTCCATTAATATTTTGGTTTTGGACTTGGGGGGGAGCTTTTGAGAAGGTGAATTCTTCTTTTTGATTATCATAATTTATTAAAATTTTGTCTCCCGCAACAAAAGTTTTGTTGATAATGCGAATTGCAATTGGATTTTCAATTGCGCTTTGGATAAGTCTTCGCAAAGGTCTTGCTCCATAAATTGGATCGTAACCCTCCTTTGCTAATCTTTCCAAAGCTTCTTTTGTTACATCTAAATCAAAACCCTGTTGCTTTAAGAGCTTTCTCGTAGCACTTATTCCAAGACTTGCAACCTCGGTCATATTATTTTGTGAAAGCGATTCAAATATTACAACTTCATCAAAACGATTTAAAAGTTCGGGCTTAAAGAATTTTCGAAGTTCTGCCAGCAATATTTTTGAAAGTTCCTCAAATCTTTTAGCTGATTCTTCGGCAGAAACTTCTTTACCCTGCTCCGCCAAGGCGGGGTCTTTTTTATTTTGCTCAAGCTGCTGTTGAATCAATACGCTTCCAATGTTTGAGGTTGCAATAATTATTGTATTTTTAAATGAGATTGTATTTCCTTTATTATCTGTAAGTCTTCCATCTTCCAATAATTGAAGAAGTATATTGAAGACATCAGGATGCGCTTTTTCCACCTCATCTAATAAAACAATTGAGTAAGGCTTTGTTCTAACCGCTTCTGTCAATTGCCCCCCCTCTTCGTATCCTACATACCCGGGAGGCGCGCCGATAAGCTTTGCCACCTCGTGTTTTTCCATATATTCACTCATATCAAGTCTTACCATTGCCTCTTCTTTTCCAAAAAGAATCTCAGCTAGTGTTTTTGCAAGTTCTGTTTTTCCAACTCCTGTAGATCCTAAGAAAATAAAAGATGCGATAGGCCGATTTGCGCTGGATAGCCCGATTCTTCCTCGTCTTACAGCTTCTGCAACTGCGGAAACTGCGGTCTCCTGATTTATTAACCTCTTGTGAATAGTGTCCTCAAGATGAAGTAATTTTTCGCTCTCATTTTCCGTAAGTTTTGTTATAGGAATTCCTGTCCACCCGCTTACAACTTTTTCTATGTCAGCTTGGACAACCGTGTTATCCGATCTTTTCCCTGAATTCTGCTGGAGTTTTACCTCTGCTGCCGCTTCGTCCAAAAGATCTACGGCTTTATCCGGAAGATAACGCTCGCCAATATATCTTTTGGACAAACGAACAGATACCTCAAGTGTTTTATCTGGCAAGACAACTTTATGAAAATCTTCATATTTTTTTCTAAGCACCTTAAGCATTTCAACTGCGGTTTTTTCATCCGGTTCCGCAACCAAAACCGGCTGAAATCTTCTCTCAAATGCTTTATCCTTCTCAAAATATTTCCTGTATTCGGCTGTAGTAGTCGTCCCAATTATCTGAAGATGTCCCCGAGCCAAAAATGGTTTTATTATATTTGATGCATCAAGCGCTCCCTCTGTATCTCCTGCTCCTATAAGTGAATGGATTTCATCTATGAATAGGATGACTGTTCCGCTTGCCGCTTGTGTTTCTTTAATAACATTTCTTAGTCTTTCTTCAAATTCTCCTCTGTGTGACGCGCCTGCCACAATCGATGAAAGATCAAGTTGAATAATTTTTTTCGAAAGTAAGTCTTTTGGCGCAGACCCGTTTATAATTTTTTGAGCCAAACCTTCTACAACTGCGGTTTTACCAACTCCGGCTTCTCCAATAATAATCGGATTATTCTTGGTTCGTCTAAGTAAAATGTGAATTACTCTTTCTATTTCTGTGTCTCGCCCCGCAACAGGATCAAGCTCTCCGCTTTTTGCCTGGTCTGTTAAATCTACTCCAAAACTCTCAAGAGCCGATTTTTTTCCTCTTACGTAAGCTGAAGATTTGGAAAGTGTTTTCTCCAAATCTTCTTTTTTAATTCCTTGGCTCTCAAGAACATTTGCCGATGCAGTTTGAGAAAATAGGGAAAGGAGCAAGTCTTCTGGTGTAATAAACTCAACTCCCCGGCCTTTTACCATTGAGTAAGCATCATCAAAGATTTTTTTAGTTGCATCGCTTAAAGTCGGTTCCCCGGCAAAAGCTCCCATTGTCTGCCTACCCTGAATTTCTCTAGCTATTTTTGTTGGATCCGAAGAAAATTGAGAAATTAATTTAAAAACTTCTCCATCATATAAAAGGCCTATCATTAATTGTTCGGGCTCTATTAAGGCTTGCTTAATTCTTTTTGCCTCCTGCCGGGCAACGTTTAAAATTTGAGCAGCTCTTGTATCTAAATGAGATAAAACAGAAAGTCCTTGTCGAATACTAGGCTCCATGGGAGAAGGTGCTCCGACAACTGGAGGCTGAGAAATAACTGGATTTTGAGGGGTAAATACCTGTGACGGCACTTGTTGGCCTTGTTGTACTTGATTATCCACTATGTATTTTCTTGTACCAAATAAATTTCCAAACATGAATATCTTTCACAAACTTTTTAGCTAAAATTTACTGCGAACAGGTAAATGGACTATTCCTGTCTGTTTTTACCATTGCGCCCCACTCAACAACCGTGAACCCGTTTCTTTGAGGAGTAGTAATTACAGGTCGTTTAACACTTATTGATTTCTCAAGCATTTCAAAATACAATCTTACTCTAATTATTGAATCGGGGGAGGGGTTTATATCCAAGGGTTCTATCTGATCTATAGATTCCTTATCCATTATCCCAACAAAATAGTAGGGGGAGCGGGGAAGAGCTTTTGTCCAGT
>JBBTYY010000050.1:0-4358 GCA_038061615.1 Patescibacteria group bacterium
TATAGAGTAGTTTATTTTGGCTTTATCTTGAAGAGATTTTATTAACTCCTGGCCTTCTTCCTGAAGTTTTTGCTGCTCAAGTTGTTGCCTTACCTGGTTTTTTGTATCATCAGGATTTGCTCCTTGCGGAATTAATTTTGAATTTTTTTCAATATAATCGCTTACATCTTTATCGGAAACAGATATTTTATCAGACAACAATTTCTTCATAATTAAATTCAGTTTTATCTGATCTTTAACTTTATCAATTGTAAGGCTCTGAAGAGTAAGAACTTGATCAAGACTCTGACCGCGTTTCTTAAGGTTTTCATCAATATTTTTAATTTCTGCATTAAGTTCATTGTCAGTAATTGTAATATTTCTTTTTTTTGCTTCCTGCAGCATAAGCGTATTGGTTACTAACCCCTCAAGAACTTTTTTCCCTGCTTGTTTTTCAAGTTCTCTTATTAGGGTTAAACGATTTATCGACTCTCCGTTAACACTCACGACGATAAATTGATTTTTAAGAAGGGCAAGAATTGCCAAAACTAAGACTACTGCTAAGGCTAGTATGATATTTCTTTTGTTTAGGAAATTACCGCCGGTGATATTTCTTGAGGACATTTTATTTTTTACATCGACTTGTGTTTTTTTTGCTGTTGCTCTTTTTACTTGCATGTCTACATTATATAAGAAATTTTTTTACATGACAAGATGTATTATAACCCCAATGATTTTAAGCCTAACTGGCCATGTTTTTCATATCGTAGATGACAATAACCTACGTTGGGTTGAAGAAAAAGAGTTCTCTTCAATATCTCCACGTTTGACTCCGAGGTGATATATGTTAGTATAAATATATTATGCTCCTGCCCGATGAACAAATAAAAACTATTCTTTTTCGAGCGGGCACTGATCAAAAAACCCTTGATGATTTAGTAATTTTTACAAAGAACGCCCGAATTTCATTGCAAGATGCAGCAATTGAGAAAGATGTCATTACCGACGAGAGATTGGGTTTCTTAATTGCCGGTGATATAAAATTTCCATTCATCTCACTATCAAAAATTGCTATTCCTGAAAGTGTTTTTCGTATTGTACCAGAGAGACTTGCCAGAAAGCATAAGGTGATTGCTTTTGCCCGTGATACAGACGGAATCAAACTGGCTATGTCAGACCCCACTGACCTGCGCTTCCAGGAAATGATTATTAAAAAAACCGGACAGAGAGCAATCCCATACCTTGCAACAGAAAGAGATATTGAAAACACGCTTCAGGTATACAGGAAGGACTTGAAAAAATCATTTGACGAATTGCTTCAGAGTGAGATTAGTAAAAATGCCAGTGATATCGGGAATGCACCGATTGCAAAAATTGTTAATCTTCTTATTACATATGCATACCGGGACCAAGCATCTGACATTCACATTGAGCCGGAGGAAAAAGATTTATTGATTCGTTTTAGAATAGATGGTATTTTACATGATGTACTATATTTAGATAAAAAATTACATGAGAGAATTTTAACTCGCATTAAAATACTTTCAAGACTTAGAACAGATGAACATTTAAGCGCACAGGATGGAAAGATCAGACTCGTTGTCGATGAGGATAACTTAGATTTGCGTGTTTCTATTATTCCATTAATAGAAGGAGAAAATGCAGTGCTGCGTCTTCTGTCTTCTCATTATCGCCAATTTTCCCTCCTTGACCTAGGCATGAATGAGCGGGATTTAAAAAAAGTTACTGCAGCAATAGATAAATCAAATAGTATGATCTTGTCCACTGGCCCAACCGGATCGGGCAAGACAACCACTATTTACGCGCTTCTTAAAATTCTCAACACACGGGAAAAAAACATAACCACTATTGAAGATCCCGTTGAATATAAAATTCAGGGGGTAAATCAAATTCAAGTAAATGTAAAAACGAATCTTACATTTGCAGAGGGTTTAAGGAGTATTTTGCGGCAGGATCCCAATATTACCTTTGTTGGAGAAATTAGAGATATTGAAACCGCAGGAATTGCTGTAAACGCTGCTTTAACTGGTCATTTGGTTGTCTCAACTCTTCACACCAACGATGCGGCTACTGCGCTTCCCCGACTAATTGATATGAAGGTGGAACCCTTTCTTGTTGCCTCAACAGTCAATATTATTATTGCTCAAAGGCTTGTCAGAAAAATTTGTGAATCATGCAAAATGCAAATTACTGTAAAACGCACAGACATAGAAAAAAATATTTCGAAAGAAATGATTTCCAAACATTTTACAATGACAGAAGATATAGCCATGTATAAGGGGAGAGGGTGTAAAGTCTGCCATTCTACGGGTTATTTAGGAAGAATTGGCATTTTTGAAGTACTTGAGGTTACAGATAAAATTCGTAAATTAATCACAGAAAAGAATGATTCCAGTGTTATTACTCAATTGGCCATTGAAGAAGGAATGACCACGATGTTTGATGATGGTTTGGATAAGATTAAAAAAGGAATAACGACACTTGAAGAGGTATTTCGAGTCACCAATGTTGGAGCACTATGAAAACTGAATACATCAGATTGTCTAACAATGACACATTAACTATGATAGGCACATTTTCCACCATGATAAATGCGGGTATTCCAATTCTTGAAACCGTAGACTCTCTTCTTGAGGATGCAAAAGGAAATACGAAAAAAATTCTTACGTCCATAGGGGAAGATCTAATTCAGGGAAAACCTCTCCATGCATGTTTTTCTAAATTTCCATTAGTTTTTGATAAGGTATCTGTAAATATTATTAAAGCTTCTGAAGAAGCAGGGACACTCAATATTGTATTAAAGGATTTAAAAGATCAAATCCAGAAAGATATGGAGTTTACAGATGGGGTGAAATCTGCGTTAATGTATCCTTTTATTGTCCTTATTGTTTTTTTAGCAGTGCTTCTGGTAATTCTCGTTGTGGTAATTCCGAAAATTTCTACGGTGTTTTTACAGCTGCGTGCTGACTTGCCGCTTCCAACACGTGCTCTTATTTTTGCCTCAAATACAATTCTGCATAATTCAATTCTACTTTTGATTATACTTCTTGGCATAGGTTTTGGCATCTATTTTTTGTTCAGATTTCAAAGGAAGTTTATCCTTCATTTCCTATATACGCTTCCTCTTATCTCAACAATTATTAAGGGGGTCGACTTGACGCGATTTTTCAGGAGCATGTATCTTTTGCTTAACTCCGGCGTTATCATAACATCTGCGTTGGAGCTGGCAAAAGATGTTGTGATACGTCAGGATATTGCCAAATCCATAGAATATGCCCAAGAAAGTGTTCTTACGGGACGAAGACTCTCTGAAGCACTTAAAGAAAGGAAAGATATTTTCTCCGGGACTATGATTAAGATTGTAGAAGCCGGAGAGAGAACTGGATCACTTGATAAGTCGATGGGGGACATATCAAGCTATATGGATTACCAGGTTACCAGAATGCTTAAAACGTCAACTACCCTGCTTGAACCGATTATGCTTATTTTTATGTCTGTTTTGGTAGGAGGTATGATGATATCAATTATTGCTCCAATTTATGGATTGATTAGTAATATTGGCGGAAGTTAGACATGAAGAGAATTTTCAATTCTGAACGCGGGTTTACACTTGTTGAGCTAGGCATTGTTTTTGGAATCATAGCTCTTTTATTTGGATTTGTAACGTTTAACTTGGTAAATGTCCAAAAAGTAACCTCGATAAGTTCAGTGATTGATACATTGGTTTCAGACATGAAAAGTCAGCAAACAAAAGCAATGGCTGGTGCCGGAAATAGTGGGGCAGGGAATAGTTATGGTATATATCTTCAGTCAGACAGGTACATTTTGTTTACCGGCACAACCTATTCCAGCACAGATTCTTCAAATTTTACCATTATGCTGAACTCCAATATCGAGTTTGTCAATAGTACATTTCCCGACAATTCACTCGTTTTTTTTCATCAGTCAGGAGAGTTAAATGGATTTATAGATGGCATGAATACTATAGCTATTCAGAGCACCCAAGGACTGAATAAGAAAACTATTACTGTTAATAGATATGGTGTAGTAACAAAAATAGATTAACAATGCAAAAAGGACAATCTCTTATCGAGTTACTTTTAACTATTGCCTTGGTTTCGATTTTTTTTCCGGCGCTTTTGACCGGATTTGCCTCAACCCGAAACAATAGGGCAGTGAAAGATCAAAGACAACTTGCAACAGCATATTTAAATGAAGCACAGGAAGCAATTAGAGTTGTCAGGGCAAACGGTTGGTCCAATCTTTCTCCCGGTACATATCATCCGATTGTTTCAGGCAGTACGTGGATACTTACGAGCGGATCGGAACTTATCGATAGTAATTTTACCCGTCAAATA
>JBBTYY010000050.1:4458-21669 GCA_038061615.1 Patescibacteria group bacterium
ACTTCTATTCCTAATGATGGACAGGTGCAGCTTAGTGCTGGAGGCGGAGGTAATTGGTGTCAGCCGAACCTGTCAATTACCGCTCTTGACCTGCCAAAAAGCGGTGTCGCAAACGCAATATCAGCGATCGAAGGTAAGGGATTTGCCGGAACGGGCGATAATTCCTCGGGTATTTCTTATGCCAGCATTGCAATAAGTAATACTCATCCTCCTGTCGCAACAGTTTCGGGAACTTTTGATGGGTTTAAAACTAATGACGGGATATTTGGGGACGCAGATTATGCATATCTTGCGACGGATACTAACTCTAAAGAAGTCGAAATCGTCGATCTTACTCACATAACTAATGGTAAATACTCGGAGGCAGGATACTTCAACGCTCCTGGAAATGGCACTGGGAATAGTGTCTTTGTTCTAGGCAGCGTTGGATATATGACCAGTGGTAACCATTTATATACTTTTGATCTATCAAGCAAGTCCGGCTCCCGTCCCCAACTTGGAAGCGTGACGCTTGCCGGCACCGGGGCAAAAGTTTATGTTGTGGGAAACTATGCCTATGTTGCAATATCAGAAGAGACACTGGAACTTCAGATTATTCAAGTCAGCGATGGAGGAAGAACTTTATCGATAGTTGGACAAGCGGATGTTAACGGACACGAAGCAACCGATGTGTTTGTGAATTCAACAGGAACACGGGTATATCTTGCAACCAAGTCCTCTTCTTCGCAAAAAGAATTTTTTATAATAGATGTTTCGACAAAAACAGGAAGCAGACCAACTGTTGGATCATATGAAGCAAACGGTATGAATCCAAAAGGTGTGACCGTTGTTACGGGAAACAAAGCACTTCTTGTCGGAACAGGCGGGGAAGAATACCAAGTCATCGATATTTCAAATGAGACAAGTCCCACTCGCTGCGGAGGTTTAAATATAGACAGCGGAGTAAACGGTATTTCATCCGTTCTTGAACAGGATGGGGATACTTATTCCTATATTATTACTGGTGATACTGCAGCTGAGTTCAAAATTATAGAAGGTCCTGCAACAAACGGAACATATACTTCCCCTTCTTTCGATGCAGGAAGTGATGTATATTTCAATAGCTTTACGGTTAACCACATTGTGCCATCCTCAACGTTAATACAGTATGAAGTAGCAGTGGCAGCTGCCGTAAATAATAGCTGTTCGGGTGTAAATTTTTCTTATGCAGGACCATTTGCAACAAGCTCGGCTCTTCCATCAACTACAGGCAATGCAGCATATCAAAATCCGGGCCGCTGTATCAAGTATAAAGTAACTTTTTCAACAGCAGATCCAACGCAAACTCCAATTCTTTATGACATTAGCTTCAACTATTCATTATGATTTTAATTTTTAAAAATAAGTACAGAGAGGGAAGCCGAGGCTTTACCCTCGTAGAGCTTTTGCTGTATATGGGAATTTTTTCTATTCTGGTTGTAACGCTCTTTCAATTATTTACTTCCATCATCGATACGCAAATCGAATCGCAAAGCTCATCGTCCGTTTTCTTAGACGGGCAGTATATTCTTAACCGTTTTAGATATGACATAGAGCGGACAAAAAGCATTATAACTCCATCTTCATCGGGTACACAGGCAACAACAGCGAAGCTTTCTATAGATAATGCTGCACATACATATTCTTTAGTTAATGGGAACCTAAGCCTCACGAATGATTCTGCGTCAACAACTGGTCAGCTTAACAGTTTAGATACTGCTGTTTCCAATCTTAATTTCACTCGATTAAGCGATACACAGGGAAAGAACACCGATACACTAACCATCTCTTTTAGGCTTACAAGCAATATAATAAAAAGAGGAGAACCAAAAGCAGAAAATTTTAGGACAACGATCGGGATACGACCCAAGCAGTAGTCTGTGAATCAGAAGTTTAAAATGTTTTTTAATCAAAAAGGGCAAGTTTTTATAACAATGTTGTTTTTTGTCATTATTGGTGTAACAATTATATCGGCAGAAACAATTGTACTTTTTACAAATATCTTATCTGCCAGTACCGCAGAGCAAGGAACAAATGCTTATTATACAGCTGAGAGCGGTATCGAAGAAGCAATGCTTAGGCTAAATCGTAATCCCGGTTACGCCGGAGGAGTACTTACTGTAGGGGGAGGCAGCGCCGTCATACAAGTGGAAAATGGAATCACTACGGCAGCAGGAACCTACGGAAATACTATTAAAAAAATTCAGGTTCAAACAGTCAGCAATAATGGCGCGCTAAAAATAGTTTCGTGGAAGGAAATTTAATAATGGATTTTTCAGAAAAACAGACGATAGTCTGCTATATCGATAAGAACAAAGCATTGTTCTATCAGGATATGGACGGTTCAATGCTTCAAATGGATTTTCCGCCCGATATTATCTCCGATCAGGAACTCAACGGTAGGGAAAAACTAGAACATCTTATCGAATCCTTTCTTGAAACTAACAAATTGGGGAAAGGAAATATTATTTTTATCTATGCTCCGGATATTACCATTGAGAAAGATTTTCCAGACGAACCAGCCGGAAATAAAAATGAAGAAATTCAAAAATTCATTGACATGATTCCATTTGAAGAAGTGTTAAGTAAGATTTATAAATTAGATAAAAAGACAAAGGTTGTCGCAATTAATCAAGAGATATATGACTCAATAAAAAATATTTTTGCAAAGAAAAATTTTTTAGTCCTTGGAATTATTCCATCTGCGGTACTTGCGGAAACAGTCGCAGAGTTATCAGTGAATATAGATTTAGCTTTTATCGCAAGTAAGATATACTCTCTTAAGCAATATAGTATGGTAAGTGAAGGTGAGCTTAGCAATCAGAATACAAAAGAAAAATCTGGTTTAAAAAAACAAAATATCAGAATGTATGCGCTGATAATTGTTTTTGCAATACTACTTTTTGTTCTTATAATCCTTGTGATAACAAAGTCTTTTTCAAAAAATTCATCAAAAAACCTTCCAGTTATGCAGCCGCCGATTTCTCCAGCTCCAACAGTATCAGTAATAGATCAGCCATCAACGCCAGTAATACAACAGCCTATCAGCTCTCCAAGTGGGTCAGGTACGCAACTTCAATAATGGGCAAAAACAGCGTAATTGGCTCATGTTGACAGAGTAATTTCTACTATGTTATGGTTAATTTGTCTATTTTCATGAATTACTCCCTAGCACAGAAAAAAAACAAGGGCTTTACGTTAATAGAAATCCTTGTTGTAATGGGAGTATTATCAATTCTTTTCTCAATTATTGTTATTGTAATTGATCCTGCAAAACAATTCGGTAGGGCAAATAATGCAAAACGGCGAAGCGATATTGCAGCAATTCTCAATTCAATTGGTGCATATACTGCAGATAATAAAGGAGTTCTACCAACTGGTATTGCAACCACGGCTGCAATTATGACAGATTCAGTAAATGGCGCTGATATTTGTTCAGCAATAGTCCCCAAATACATTCCTTCTCTTCCGACCGATCCATCCCTTAAAACAAGTGACATAACTGCATGCACAAACTATAATACGGGATATACGGTCGCAAAAGACGCAAACAATAGAGTTACCGTAGCGGCTCCAAATCAAGAAAATGGTGAAGTAATTTCTATAACCCGATAAATCTCCAATAAATGTTTCTCGTTTGGATTGTCACAACGATATCTGTCAGGACCGTCCCCGCAACCGTCCCCAGTTGATCTGGTGGTTCATAGTAGGCTATAATTATTTCAATGGATGAACGTAATTTAATTGTACCGCAAGAAGGTGTGCCCGATATAAGTGCCGAGCAAGAAATTATTGAAAGAGCAAAACTGCTCGCTGTAGAAAACATCGGAAAAAATATTTTCGCTGGGGTCACTTTAAATTCCAAGGATGCTTCAAGAACACGAAACTTATCAAGTATCAGAGGAGCAAATGAGAATTATCCCGATACGAAAATACAAAACAAAATGGACGCCCCAGCCTCTTTGTTAAATTTTTCCTCCGGTGATGTCGTGCTCTTGGAAACACTTACCCCAAGAACATTAATGACCTATGAACACGATCGTTTCGTTGATTATCCAGCTTATAATTTTAAAAATGTAATTGCAGGTGTTATCGATTATGTCACGCCTGAGGGAGAAATTTTTCTAAAACGTGCAATTTT
Organism: Patescibacteria group bacterium; assembly: GCA_038061615.1. Classification (GTDB taxonomy): domain Bacteria; phylum Patescibacteriota; class Microgenomatia; order Levybacterales; family UBA12049; genus 2-01-FULL-38-21. Next base: position 8,618 of record JBBTYY010000050.1, read on the forward strand.
CATTAGAAGCGGTAAAACTGTTTTTCATACTTATTATGAACCTGGTTCGGGAGTTTACGAAGAAAATCATGGTTTACCTTTAAGTGAAATTGTTGGCGCTAGTATAGTAAAAGCAAGTGATCCACTTGCGGTTTTTTATGAGCGCCAACTTTATCAAGAATTAATAAAAAAAGCTCAAAGAGAGCATGGTGTAGTTAAGGAATTTGATCTAGATAATTTAGGAACACAACTTTTAGTAACTGCTACAGAGGACTCTCTTCTTGAAATCAATAGTGAAGATTTAACAGAATTGTCAAGCCTTGAAACACAATTACAGCAATTAATTGATGGCGGTACTCAAGAAATATATCAAAGGAAAAAAGAAGAATTAGAAGGAAGAATTAGAAATCTGGAAAAACAAATTAAAGATGCACAGTTAGAATTACAAAATTTTCCCAATGAGGAAATTGAAGCAATTGAAAGAGCTAAATTTCAATTTGATCTAGTAAAAGCGTTAAAGTTACGTGCTGCGAGGGTTTCAGAAATAAAGGCGGAGACAAAAGAAAGAAAAAGCAAGATGTATGATCTGCTTACAAAATATGGTTTCAGACCCGAACTTGTTCATCCTCATTTTTTTCTCTATGTTAAAAATACAATTTTAGGGTTAGCCAAAATGGATATTTTACCAGAAAATATAACTCCAATAGAGGTTTCTAATACCCTACAAGTAGAAATAGCTGATTTACTTGATATGTTTTCTATTCCACAATATGGACGAAAAATCTCACTTGCTCAGGCCTTATTTCTCAACAATATAGAAGATATATTAAAATTATGCGGTACTGATACCAGTAAAAGAGAATTGACTATTAAAAAATTAAAGAGGGTTTATGCTCAGCATGTTCACCCTGATCATGTGATTGATAATGATAAAGATTTAGCTACAAGATTATTTCAGGTAGGCTTTGATTACCTAGATCACTTAAAATAATCTTATCTTTAAGAAACTTTAATTTCTAAAATTTACTGAAATTTAGGGAAGTTAATGCAAATTATCAAGTTACTCCTAATCGCTATTCTTGCTTCGCTAATTACTAGCCAGATTAGTGCGAGTCTCGATGACACCCTTGGGGTGGAATTGGGGCGGACCGTCCTTAAGAAAATAATGAAGTAATTTCCATAACCCGATAATCGCCCCCTTGTAATAAACTTAATTTATGAGTTATAAAAAATTTTCTTTATCAACTCTTGCAAAATCTTAAAAGTTCACCCAAACACTTTGAGGAAATGGGACAAAAAGGGAATTTTTAAAGCGGTACGTTTTGGCGAAAGAGACGACAAACGCTATAAAAAGGAAGATACGTAGAGATTGATAAATACAAAAAGTCCTTGACGTCGAGATAAATATTTGAAATGATTAAATCAATATAAGAATAAGTATATGATTAACAATCAACTCCTTGAATATATTAGGCAGCAGAAGCAACAAGGGGTAAGTGACAAAGATATAAAAGCTGTCCTTACAGTACAAGGATGGCAACCTCAAGATTTAGACGAGGCTTTCTATGTTGTTTCAAATCAAGCTGCTACCACTGCTTCCGTTCCAGTTTCTCCGCCTTCGGATGTTCCGCCTGCATCTGCACCATCTATATCAACGACACAGGTCAAAACAAAAGCACCGATCTTTGTCATTATTGTCGTTATTTTAAATAGAGTTATTGCTCTTTATTTCTTTCTACTGGCAAACTTTCTTTTTTGGGCATCAATACTAGCAATTTTTGTCGGGGCATTCGGCAAACAGGAATTATTGAAAAACCCCCTCACTTTCATAATTAACGTGTTGCTAGCTCCGTTCTTAATTGGCGCGGCAATAGTGTTCTTCAGGAAGTCGGTAAATAAGTATAAATACGGACTAGCAATACTAGTATTTATTTTATTAGAGACACAAGTTTACAGATTCTTTTTTGTTACCAACAATAGGCTGGAATGGACAGATTTTTCTAATTTATTATTTTATGGCATCCCAGCAGGAGTGATATATCTCACTAAATACTTAGATCAAAAATATGTTTCAAGGAATTAAAAACGGTTGGGATTTAATAAAAGAGTCAATTAAGGTGTTTAACAATCACCCTAAATTCATAGTGCCATTATTGATTACATGGGTGATTTATACTCCAATGGTTTTATATCTTAAGTACGGCCTCAACTGGGATGCATACACTACTTCTCAAGTCCTAGTGATAGTTTTTGGGGTCATATTGATTTTTGCTTTTCTGCTAGCATTTTCCTGCTCGATGCTTCTAGAACTAATCCAACAGTTAGAAACGGGCGAGCAGATGAATTTATTGAAAGCTTTTGCTAACACAGTGGGAAAGAATATTATAAAAATTTTGCCATTAGTTTTAGTTTGGGCAGTAATCTGGTTTGTATTAACTGTACTTCAGGCTTTGCTATCGAAGAAAAGAAGCAGTGAGAAAGAATCTTTTACAGCAGAAAATGCTGCTAAAACATTGGCGGGGTATCAGAGCTTTTCTATTTCAAGAGCGTTTTTCGAAGCGTTAAGGAAGGGAGTGAGAATGGTTATGTTTCTCATACTACCAGCCATTGCTTGGGAGAATTTAGGCTTTTGGAAGGCAACGAAAAAAGGTATAGCTGTATTCAAAGCACATCTTTCAGAATTTGTTACAGGATTTGTTCTAACTGAAGGAGTAGCATTACTTATATTCCTACTACCTGCTTTACTCTTTTATATCACTGGAGAGATGAAGATTACTCTCCCCGATTACGTTTGGGTAATAACTATAGTCTATATTGCTTTTGCTTGGAGTTACTCCATTTATTTAGAACAGATGTTTACCGCAGAATTGTATTTATGGAATATGAAGTGGGAAAAGGAAGTTGCGAAGGCTCAAGCAGAAGGGAAGCCGATTCCTTCAATGCGAGAGGTTCCTAGGCCATCAGTATTAGACGAAGTACATGAGCTAATAAATAAGCCTGAATAATACCTTATGAATACCGCCATTTGCGAGTCTCGATGACACCCTTGGGGTGGAATTAGGGTGTAACCGTCCTTAAAACACTGATGAAGTAATTTTTATAAGCCGCAATCGCCTCTCCTGCGCGCCTTACCCGTACTCCACAAACAACTTTAGAAAATAATAAAATTCGCAAACTAACGGATTGCCCCAACCGGAATTTTCCTCTATAATTAAAGATCGATTTATATGGATAAGATAATTATAAAGGGGGCGAGAGAGCATAACCTCAAGTCAATAAATGTAGAAATTCCCAAAAATAAACTTGTGGTTTTTACAGGACTTTCAGGTAGTGGAAAATCTTCTTTAGCTTTTGACACTATTTATGCAGAAGGACAGAGAAGATACGTAGAGAGTCTTTCATCTTATGCCCGGCAATTCCTGGGAATTATGAAAAAGCCCGATGTAGATTTAATAGAAGGGCTTTCCCCTGCAATTTCGATTGATCAAAAATCTACTTCCCATAATCCGCGCTCAACAGTCGGAACAGTCACTGAGATTTACGATTATCTAAGACTTCTTTTTGCCCGAGTCGGTCATCCTCATTGCCCAAACTGCGGACGGGAAATAAGTAATATGACAAAAGAGCAAATAACCAACGCACTTTTTGATCTGTTAAAAAATCAGAATACTAATATAAAACTTGCAAAGCTTAAAATTTTAATTCTTTCCCCCATTGTTAAAGACAGAAAAGGAGAATACAGAGAGCTTTTTTTGGATCTTAAAAAAAGAGGATATAAAAAAGTAAGAGTTGATGGGGAAATATTCCTGCTCGATGAGAATTTTGTCCTCATAAAAACCAATAAGCACACAATTGATGTTGTAATAGATGAGCTTATCTTAACAAAAGAAACCGATAGATTAAGGATAGCAGAGGATGCTGAACAAGGACTTAAACTGAGTAATGGAGAACTTATTGTTTCGAAAATTTTAGACCCTGGATTCTCAATTCCTCAAAAACCAAAAAAAATGGAAGATGAGCTGTTTTCTGAAAAATTTGCATGTCCTATCTGCAATATTTCTATTTCAGAAGTAGAACCGCGAATTTTTTCCTTTAACACTCCTCATGGAGCCTGCCCGCAGTGTAATGGCTTAGGAACAATTCTTACGGTAGATAAAGATTTAATATTTAATAACAACTTATCGATTTCGGAGGGCGGCATTTCACCATTTCCAAATATTTATTATCAGGACACGTGGTTTTCAAGAACATTTATAACTTTCTGTGAGGAAAACAATATTCCTAAAACCTTGAGGTTCTCGGAAATCACGGATGATAAAAAAAACCTTTTGGTTGAGGGAACGGGAGATAAGGAATACGAAGTTAAAGGCAAGAATAGATGGGGCAGGGTAACTGTGATACATGCAGAATTTAAGGGAATTCTGGGTGAAATAAAACAAAGATATCATTTAACAGAGTCTTCATTTATAAAAAGCCAGATAGAGAGATTTATGAGATACGAAACTTGTCCGGCTTGTAAGGGCGGCAGGCTTAAAAAAGAAGCGCTTTCGGTGAGCGTAGATAAAAAATCTATAGTTGATGTTTCCAATCTTTCTATTTCTCTTTGCTTTGAATTTATAGAAAGTCTTGCGGGTAAAATTTCACAAAGAGAGGAAGAAATAGGAAAAATGATAATAAAGGAAATCAAGCAAAGGTTATCTTTCTTACTGGATGTGGGTCTTGAATATTTAACACTGTCCCGGGGAGCACAAACATTAGCAGGCGGAGAAGCGCAAAGAATAAGGCTTGCTTCCCAAATAGGATCAGGGCTAACAGGAGTTTTATATGTTTTGGATGAGCCTTCTATCGGGCTTCATCCAAGAGACAACGGGAAGCTTATTAAAACGCTTAAGAAATTAAGAGATTTAGGCAACACTGTTATTGTGGTTGAGCATGACCAGGAAACCATGGAGGAATCGGATTTTATACTGGATTTTGGACCGGGAGCAGGGGAGAGCGGCGGAGAAATAACTGCTCAGGGAACAGTTTCGGAAATTAAAAAGAATGAAAAATCTCTAACCGGAAAGTATCTCTCAAATAAGAGAAAAATACAAATCCTAAGCAATAAAACAGAGAACCCACCTGATAAAAACTTAAGAATAATTGGCGCAAGGCAGCACAATTTAAAAAATATTGATGTTATTTTTCCGCTGGGCAAGTTTATTGTAGTTACGGGAGTTTCCGGATCGGGTAAGTCAACTTTAGTTAACGATATTCTTTACCATGCCCTGATGCAAAGACAAAATCCTTATCACCGGGAAAAACCAGGCCTTTTTGAAAAACTTGAAGGATTTGAAAACATAAAACACGTATTTTTAATCGACCAATCGCCAATTGGAAGAACTCCGAGAAGTAACCCCGTAACTTATACAGGCTGTTTTACTTATATAAGAGATCTGTTTGCGCAAACGAAAGAAGCAAAGCTTAGAGGGTATAAATCGGGCAGATTTTCTTTTAATGTAAAAGGAGGCCGATGCGAGATTTGCCAAGGGCAAGGACAAATAAAAATAGAGATGCAATTCTTACCGGATATCTATGTAAAATGTGAGCAGTGCGAGGGACTTCAATATAATAAAGAAGCTCTGGGGGTACTGTTTAACGGCAAAAATATTGCGCAAGTTCTATCAATGAGTGTCTCGGAAGCTCTGTCTTTTTTTTCCTTCGTACCGGGTCTTTCACATAAGCTTCAGACCTTAAACGATGTTGGATTATCTTACATAAGACTCGGTCAATCGGCTCCAACGCTATCCGGCGGAGAAGCACAAAGAGTAAAGCTTGCAACAGAGCTCTCTAAGAAGGGCGGCCAATCCTTGTATCTATTGGATGAACCAACAACCGGCCTTCACTTTGCGGATTTGGAAAAACTTCTGATTGTCTTGCGGAAACTTGTTGAACTGGGAAATACGGTCATAACCATAGAGCACAATTTGGACGTTATAAAAAATGCTGATTATATTGTAGATCTAGGACCCCAGGGAGGGGAAAAGGGGGGAGAATTGGTTGCCATAGGAACTCCAGTTGAAATTTCAAAAAATCCCCGTTCCTACACAGGCCAATTTTTGAAGAAAATATTGTAAAAAAGCAAAAAATAAATATATACTGGATTTGATGAAGAAAATTATTTCTTTCCTTGCTATTTTTTTTCTATTTATTTTACTTTTTTCTTCCAAAACTTCTGCCGCCTCAAATTTTTCTACAGATTATGATATAAAATATAGAGTTTTTGAAAACGAGAATACACATGTTGAAATAAACATCACTCTGACGAATCAAACTTCGACATTCTACGCGTCCTCGTATAAAATTCAGGTCGGATTTGCGGACATTCAAAATGTTAAGGCTTTTGATCCTGATGGAAATATACTTGGCAACTTATCTAAAGATAACGAAGAGCAAGCGATTGAAGTAAATTTTAACAGAAGGGTAACGGGTATAGGAAACAAGCTCAACTTTAATATATCTTTTGACACTAGGCAGGTAGCGCAAAAGTTGGGAAATATTTGGGAAGTGAATATTCCCGGCTTTTCTACGGAGTCCGATTATTCAACCTTAAACGTACAGGTTTCTGTTCCCCAAAGCTTTGGGAAAGCCTCTTACATTAAGCCTCAGATTAAAAATTTGTCACAAAAAGGTGATACTTATACTTTTACTAAGGAGGAGTTAGAAAAATCCGGGATTTCTATAGCTTTTGGAGATAATCAAATCTATAAATTTAATCTTATATACCATCTCCAAAATAAAAACTTATTTCCCACAAGAACAGAAATAGCTTTGCCTCCGAACACGAATTACCAGGACGTACAAATAGAAAATATTGATCCAAGACCAACAAATGTGAGAGTAGATAATGACGGGAATTGGCTGGCTGAATATTCGCTGCCTCCCGGTAAAAAAATGGACGTAGAGGCCAGGGGTAAAATAAAAATATCTCTTTCTCCTAAGAAAGAACCCGAAACAGACCGGAAGTTATCGGATTATTTAAAAGAGAAAAATTATTGGCAGGTTTCAGATAATAAAATTAAAAGCCTTGCTGGGTCTCTTAAGACCCCCAGGGCTATATATGACTATTCTGTTAATCATCTTAAATATGATTACTCAAGAGTTACCTCAAATAAACCAAGAGTTGGAGCTTTAAGTTTAATAGATGATCCCTCTTCTGCCGTATGTCTTGAATTTACAGATCTTTTCGTAACATTAGCGCGAGCCGCAGGAATACCGGCGCGGGAGATAGACGGATACGCTTATACACAAAATTCCAGACAAAGACCTCTTTCTTTAGTAAAGGATGTTTTGCATGCATGGCCGGAATATTACGATAAGGATCTACAAACATGGATTATGATTGACCCTACATGGGCAAATACAACAGGCGGTATCGATTACTTTAATGTTTTAGATTTTGACCACATAGCTTTTGTGATTAAGGGTGAGAGCAGCGACTATCCAATTCCAGCCGGCGGATATAAACTCCAGGGCAATGAGGAAGAAAAAGATGTTAATGTTAGTTTTGCAAAAATTTTTGAAGAAGAAACTCCGACTTTGGAAATAGTACAAAACCTGCCGAATAATTTAATATCCGGGTTTCCTTTTTCGGGAAGTCTTTTAATCAAAAATACTGGAAAAACACTATCTCCCGTGCAAAGTGTAATTATTTACACTTCTACTCTTGCCCCTCACTATCAAAAATTAAATCTTGGGGAAATTCCACCCTATGGCAGTACAGTTCTTCCAATTTCATTTTCAAAAACTTCATTTTTGACAAATAAAGAAGATCTAATTAGAATATCACTTGGAGGAAATATACTTTCCCATAAAGTTAAAATTGCCCCAATCTTTTTTTCCAAGTGGGTTCTTTTGGGAGGTGCTGTAGTCGTTGCAGGAATATTCATCATATCAATCATTGCCCTCAAATCCTGGAATCTACCTTTTCTTAGATCAAGAGGGTAGTGTTTTATATGTTGGGAAGGCAAAGAATTTAAAAAAAAGAGTCGCAAGTTATTTTATTAATAATTCCTCGCTTCTTGAAAAAACAAAAATCCTTATTTCTAAAACCTCAAAAATAAAAGTGGCTCATGCTCATTCCGAAATAGAAGCCCTGCTTCTTGAAGCAAATTATATAAAGAAATATAAACCCGCATTTAATTCAAGGCTTACAGACGGAAAAGCTTATCCGCTTATTAAAATAACTATAAAAGATAATTACCCAAAAATTCTTACGGCAAGAAGAATAGAGGAGGAGAAAAACAACTTATATTTTGGCCCTTATCCCAATGCGGGAGCAATGAAGCTGGTTTTAAAAACAATAAGAAAAACTTTTCCATATCAATCAGTTAAGCATCACCCAAAAAGAATTTGCTTATATTATCACCTGGGACTATGCCCATGCCCACCGGTATTCGATTCGCCGCAAGGGAAGAGGGAGTATAAAAAAAATATAAAAAGAATTATAACTTTCTTAAAGGGGGACACAAAAAAAGTATTGAGAGATTTAAAGAAAGAAAGAGATGCTTTAAGTAAAAGTGAAGAATATGAAAAAGCAAATGAATACCAGGAAAAAATAAACTCGATTCTAATTGTTACAAGCCCTTCCTATTCCTCTTTTGATTTTCAAGTTAATCCCAATCTAAAAACAGACATAAGAAATGCAGAACTTTTGGCATTGAAGAAAGAACTTAAAAACACAGAGTCGCAAGTTTCCTCTCTTGGGAGGATCGAATGTTTCGACATATCAAATATTTCAGGAAAGTTTGCCGTGGGAGTCATGGTTGTTTTTCTTGATGGAGAGAAGGAAACGTCCCTTTATAGGAGATTTAAAATAAAATTTACAAAAGAAAAACCAAATGACTTTGCGATGATCTCAGAAGTTGTATCACGCAGATTAAATCATAGAGAATGGCCATTTGCGGATTTAATAATAGTAGATGGGGGAAAAGGACAAGTATCTTCTGTCGGCAAACTCTTAAAAAGAAAAAATCTTAAAATAGCACTAATCGGAATTGCGAAAAGAGAAGAAACAATAGTAACATCGGATTTTTCCGAAATTAAGCTGCCAAAAAATTCTAAGGCTCTGCATTTAGTTATGAGAGCAAGGGATGAAGCGCATAGATTTGCCATTGCCTATCACCGAAACCTCCGCTCAAAATCAATTAAGAGCTAATTTCTTGAAATTTCGTAGGTATATGGAAGGTATAAGAAAGATGCCGGAGGATCATCCAGAATATATTTTTCAAAATCCGAATATATCTTCTTCCTCTCATTTATATCGACAGTTTTTCTTCCATCTTCCAAAAGCTTATCTATTCTTAAATTTTTGTATCCGGAAATATTGCTATTTTGCTGTGAATGCCACAAAACATACTGATCAGGATCTTTAGAAAGATTAATATCCCCTAAGAACATTTGAAAGCCGGAAGGAATTGTTTCTACAACTTCTACTTTTATATTAACACCTATTTTTTTAAAGCTGTCTTCAAGTATTTTTGCTGTTTTTTTATACTGGGACAATGTTTTTATAGTAAACTTTAAATTTGAAGATCCGGTTGCGCTTTCCGAAGCAGCGAGGAGATTTTTAGCATGTTCTATATCTTGAAGATGTGTGTTTGTTTCTTGATCTGCCCAAGAACTGGGAGAGAACGGATCCGAATTTCTTTCTCCGTCCGGGAAAACGTCGGGTATAGCATAAGATAAGGCTTCTCTAACCTTTTTCTCAGACAAAACTTTATCCTGGGTATTATAAAAAAGCGTTATTAACTGTTGATCGTTTAAGACTCTACTTGCGGTTACAGATTTAAAAGAATTTAATTTTGTTTTTTTAAAAGTCGTATCATGAATACCAATAATTCTTGAAACTTCTCCCATAACAAATGCGGTTTTCACCGCATCTTCTGTTGGAAAAAATTGATACTTAATGACTCTTTTATCTGCTTCTTTAGAAACTAAATTTATGGACGTTACAAAATCACCATTAAGTTTTATAGACTTAATGCTATATTCTCCAAGCCCTACAAAGCCTTTTTTGAAAATCGGCCGGGAAACTGTAACCAAAAAAGGAGAATAGGAATCTTTTAATCTAAATTTTATTGTGTAATCGTCCGGTCTTGTAATTGAAGCATCCGAGAAGCTGTAAGTTACGTTTTTAGAAGTAAGACGCGTACCATCTGAAAAGTAGATATCTCTTCTTAAGAAAAACGTATATTCCCTGCCATTGTCCCCGATTTTCCATGCTCCCGCTATATCCGGTTTAACTGTACCATCGTAAGAAACCGAAGTTAATCCTTTTGACACCGTTTTTAAAATTGGGTAGGGCAGGTCGTTAATTGTATATGTTCCTGCCATACCAATCGTTTCTCTTTGAATAAATGGAAAAGTAGATGGAATAACTCGGATCAAAATTCGTAAGGCAAAAAATGCCAAAAGTCCTATTGTAAGAAATATAAGAATTGAGCGTCCCCATTTTTTAAAATAAGCTTTAATAAGCCAAAATATCAGGCGGCGTCTAAATATAATCATAAATTCAAATTATTTTATCGGTGAGGCGAAAAGCAGAGAGATTAATCCAAAAACGGCGGCGAGTATTACGGTTACCCATATTAAAATTTTTTCTATGCTTTGTTTGCTTCTGTAAAATTCTCCTCCTCCGCCTCCAAAGGTTTTAGAAAGACCTGATCCCTGCATTTGAAGAAGAATAGCTCCGATCAGAAAAATAGGAACTAAGATTTGAAGAACCGTTATGAAAATCATGATCTTTCGATTATATATTTTCTGCTATAACCTTTGCAAGCTTTGCCGAGTCATGGTATAAGGGGAACTCTTCGTTTACCAAATCTTCCTGCACAATCTTAAAAGGGAATTTAGTTTGTCCGTTTTGAATCGGTACATATTTGTACTGATACTTCCATCCTTGAGGAATTTGCGGATTTTGGTTGCTATTTAGAAAAAAAACGTCAAAAAGCGTAGCACCGCAATGTTTTCTTATTGCTTTAGCAAAATCTTCTATTGTGTATCTTGGTGTTTCAAATGGTTTATTTGCGACGTTAACAACAAAAAATTTTTCCGCCCTAGATTCTTTTATTGCCGAAAGTATATCTGGCACCATAATTACAGGGAGAATGGTTGTATAAAGATCGCCCGGGCCCGCAATAATTACTGAAGCCCCAGTGATCGCGTCTACAACTTTTTTATCTACCGATGGATTTTTCGGCCTTATGAATAGTTTTTCGATCTGCCCTTTGAATTTTCCCAGATCAATATTTTCCTCCCGAGTTACAATATGTCCGGTCGACGTTTTTGCCCAAATAGAAATAGGAGTCATCGTGGATGGGTAAATCTTACCTCTGGTCTTAAATATTTTCTGAAGCTCTACCAACCCCTTATTGAAATCATTTTTTATATAACTTAGGGCAAGAAGTATTAAGTTTCCAAGTTTTTGCCCCGGGATCAGATTATCAGGACCGTATCTTTGCCCTTTAAATCTGAATTTAAGAAGATCAACTAATATCGGATCTGCATCGGATAATGCAATCATGCAGTTTATGATATCTCCTGTTGGAAATGTTTTATAATACCTTCTAAGTCTTCCTGCCGATCCGCCGTCATCTGCCATGGAAACCACAACAGTTATATCCGAAAAATACTCTTTGATACCTCTTAATAAATTTGCTGTGCCGACTCCGCCGCCCAAGCAGACTATTTTTTTATCAGCCATGTTAGGAAAGTGATTATAGCAGATAATGCAAATCCAGACACTATAAACGCAAAAAATTGATTTACATCTGTCCGCGGAATTGTGAATCCTGCATAAGAAAAGCCCGCAAAGATAAACGATGTAATTTTTATCTTGGGAACAAAAAGGGTGAGAAGATAAAGAATTATTACATTCGTAAAAAATGAGAACGCACCCAGTGTTACAAGGTTTAAAGGAAGTGTTAGAATATTTAAAACTGGTTTTATAAGAAGAAATATTATAGAAAGAGCAAATCCGCCCAAAAGATAAGTTTCAAACCCTCCTGCAATCTTTACTCCCGGAAATACTAAGGTTAAGGCAAAAAGAGAAAAAGAATAAAAAACTATATTTCTTACAACAGTTCTCATAATCTATGACTACAATTATAAATTGTATAATAAACTTATGAAAAAACCAAGTTTCAAAGAGGAAAAAAAGATTTGGGAAAAAGGCTGCGAGTTTATAATAGGAGTTGATGAGGTAGGAAGAGGCTCTTTTGCCGGTCCTGTTATTGCGGGAGCGGTTGTTTTTAAAAGGAATTCTAAATTTAAAGACGGACTTCTTTCGGAAATCAATGATTCGAAATTACTGAATCCCGGGAAAAGAGAAATTCTTTCAAAAGCAATTAAAAATGAAGCGATGTTTTATTCAATCACAACCATTGGAGTGTCAGTTATTAACAAATTAGGAATTAAAAAAGCCTCAGAGAAAGCCTTTCGTAAAGCGGTATCTAATATTATTTCTAAAACATCAAGGAAATCTGAATACTCAATGCTAAATACTAAATACTACTTACTGGCAGACGGATTTCATATTAAATATATTCGGGGGATTGGGCTAATAAACCAAAAGGCAATTATAAAAGGGGACGGAAAGAGTATTTCTATCGCAGCAGCATCGATAATTGCAAAGGTTTACAGAGATAAGCTAATGAGAAAACTAAACCGAAAATATCCCGGTTACGGTTTTGCCGCAAACAAAGGATACGGCACAAAATTTCATAGAGATGCACTTGCCAAACAAGGCCTCTGCGAAGCCCACCGCACCTCATTTAATCTGGGAAAATTTCTGAGTCCTTAATTATAAGCTGTCACTGTTTTCTATATCTCCTAGGGATAAGTAAAATAATGTGATAAACTAAGCTAATTCAATTATGAAAATTTTATTTGCCGTTTGGGAACTTGATCCCTTTTTCAAAGTAGGAGGTTTGGGTGATGTGGCCAGGTCATTTCCAGGCGCTTTAAAAGAAAAAGGGGTAGATATTAGAATAGTCCTGCCGTACTATAAAGTTTTAAAGCTGGGCAGGCAGAAA